>CAZDOD010000001.1:0-46673 GCA_964506935.1 uncultured Thermodesulfobacteriota bacterium
GCCCCGGCGAGCTCCACCATCGGTGGGTATGAGACCCAGTAGGGGGACGGGATTATCACCTCGTCTCCCGGCTCAAAGAATGCCATCGACAGGTTAAAAAACGAGTGTTTCCCGCCGCACGAGACTATGATCTCGGATGGTTTGTATTCGAGGCCGTTGTCTTCGCGAAACTTCTTGATTATGGCCCCCTTGAGTTCGGCTATCCCCCCGACGTCCGTGTATTTTGTCTTCCCATCACGGATCGCCTTTATCCCCGACTCCTTGATCTCCTCCGGGGTATCAAAATCCGGCTCACCCGCCCCGAAACCGATCACATCCTCCCCCTTCGCCTTAAGCTCTTTGGCCTTTGCGGAGATCGCAAGGGTGGCCGAGGGGGCAAGGTTTGTTACCCTCTGGGATAATTTCTTTTTCATATTATTTTTACCTTTTACTCTTTTTATAGGCTTCCGGGAATTTCTCTCTTAGCTTTTGGGCCACGTAATCGGTGACCAGGTCTTCGACCGACCCACCGGCCTGGGCCGAGGCCTTGATGATATTGGAGCTTATATAAAGATACCGATATCCCGTCATGAGAAAGAAGGTCTCGATATTCCTGTTTAATTTCCTGTTCAATAGTGCGAGCTGGAGCTCCCACTCGAAATCTGATACCGCCCTGAGCCCCCTTATCAGGACGTTTGCCTTGATCTTTTCGGCATAGTCCACCAAAAGGCCCTCGAAGGAGTCGACCTTCACCCTTTTATTATGATCTTTGAAGGCATTTTCAATCATGTCGATACGCTCTTCTACTGTAAAGAGGGTTTTTTTGTAGGGATTTATACCTACGGCAATGATCACCTTGTCGAAGACCTTCAGGGCCCTCTCTGCTATATCGAGATGGCCCATTGTAATCGGATCGAAAGAACCCGGTAGAATCGCAAGATTAGGCATAATGCACCTCACTCTTTCATGAAAAAGGTTATACCCGTATCACCATACTTTTTTGTTTCGATCATCTTGAGAGTTCCGTATTGGGGCTTCGGGATTTTTTTTGAGTCATGTTCCCATACGACCATTCCGCCCTTATTTAAAATATCGTATTTTGAGACGGCTGTGAAAATATCCCATATCTTTGGATAGATGTAAGGGGGATCAATAAAAATAATATCGAATTTTACACCCCTCCTGTGAAGGAGTTTAAGGCCCCTTGGGACATCCAGCTTTATCACCTTCGATCTGTCAAAAAGCGACAGCTCCCGGATGTTTTTTTCGAGTATCAGGAGGGTCTTCGGGTCGTTTTCTATAAAAAGCGAAGAGTTGGCGCCCCTGCTCAAGGCCTCGATCCCGATATTTCCCGTTCCCGAGAAGAGGTCGAGGACATCCGCCCCGATGACTCCTTCGCCGAGAATTGAAAAGAGAGCCTCCTTGACCCTCGCCCCGGTCGGCCTGACCTTGTGCCCCCTCGGGACGGTGAGCTTCCTCCCCTTGAGATTTCCAGAAATTACCTTCATTTTAAAAAATCAATTACAATTAAAGCCTCACAGACACCCCTCTCTCACTCAGATATTGTTTGGCCTCTCGGATCGAATGCTCCCTGAAATGGAAGATCGACGCCGCAAGGACGGCGTCGGCGCCGGCGAGAGAAAATCCCTCATAGAGATGTTCGAGGTTTCCGACGCCCCCCGATGCGATGACGGGGATCGTAAGAATACTTGAGACGGCCCTCGTCAGCGCAAGATCGTATCCCTCCCTCGTCCCGTCAAAATCCATCGAGGTCAGCATGATCTCCCCCGCCCCCATCTCTTCCATCTTCATAACCCACTCTAAGGCGTCAATCCCGGTTGCCTCCCTGCCGCCGTGGGTCACCACCTCCCAGGAGAGGTTGCCCTCGCCCTTCTTTCCCGGTATCCTCCTCTCACTCTTCTTGATGTGCCTTCCCCAGTCATCACCCTTCCTCCTTTTTGCGTCTACCGCAACAACGATGCACTGGGTGCCGAACCTCCTCGACGCCTCCTTTACGAAATTAGGGTCTTTTACGGCTGCGGTGTTGATCGAGACCTTGTCGGCGCCCGCCGAAAGCAGCTTTCTGATATCCTCGATCGTCCTCACACCTCCCCCCACGGTAAGGGGCATGAAGACCTCCTGGGCGGTCCGCCTTACGACATCTATGATGATGTCCCGCTTGTCGGAAGAGGCGGTGATATCCAAAAATGTTAATTCATCGGCACCTTCCGCGTCATAGAAGGTGGCGTTCTCCACCGGGTCGCCGGCGTCGGTAAGGTCGATGAAATTGACACCCTTTACGACCCGTCCGTCTTTGACGTCGAGACAGGGTATGATCCTCTTTGTGAGCATGGAAGTTTGTTTTATCCCCTTTTTATCTGGTGCCTCTTTTGGCAACCGATATCGCCTCTCCTAGATCGAGGGTCCCCTCATAGATCGCCCTTCCTACTATGACCCCGATGATCCCGTCACTTTCCGCGTCCATTACTTTTTCGATGTCACCAATATCCTTTACTCCTCCCGAGGCGATGACCGGTATCCCGGACTCCTTCGCAATCTCTCTTGCGCCGTCGATATCCACACCTGTCCCGACGCCGTCCTTTCTGATGTCAGTGTAGATGATAGACGATATCCCGATATTTTCATAGGATCGGGCGAGCTCGACATAAGATAGGTTCGAGCTGTTTTTCCACCCCTTTGTCCTGACGACGCCGTTTTTTGCGTCGATCCCGAGGATGATCCTCCCCTCATATTTAGTCGCCGCACTGGTAACGAAGTCACGGTCACAGGTCGCGGCGGTTCCGAGGATCACCCATCTCACCCCCATCGAGATGTAATCCTCCACAATGTCCATTGACCTTATTCCACCGCCGACCTCAATCGGGATATCTATCTCGTCTACGATCCTCTTTATTTCATCCCTGTTTACGGGAGATCCCTTGGCGGCGGCGTCGAGGTCGACTATGTGTAGCCTTTCGGCCCCGATCTCTTCCCACCTCTTTGCGGCGTCAAGGGGATCTTCGAAATATCGGGTCTCCCTAGTAAAATCCCCCTGCGACAACCTGACGGCACTCCCCCCGCGTATATCGATTGCCGGAATGACTACAATTCCCATTTTTCTACCAACTCCCCAAAGTCCTTTAGGATCGAGAGGCCGACGGATTGGCTCTTTTCGGGGTGAAACTGGGTCGCAGAGATGTTTCCCCGCTTTATTGCCGAGACAAACTCTATCCCGTAATCGGTCACCCCGGCTATATCCCCATCGTCTTCGGGGACAACGTAATAGGAGTGGACGAAGTAGAAATACTCCCCGTTGGATACCGAAGAAAACGGGGGTGAGCTCTCCTTCCATCCGACACTGTTCCACCCCATGTGTGGGACTTTTAGTTTATCTGTCCCCTCAAACTTTTCCCCGGAAAATTTTACTACCTTTCCCGGTATCACGCCGAGGCCCTCGTTTCGCCCGAATTCGAAGCTCTCTTCAAACAGGAGCTGAAGCCCGAGACATATCCCGAAGAAGGGTTTTTTGCTCGAAATGAAATCGAGGACGGGATGGACGAGCTTTTGACTTTCGAGGTTTCTCATGCAGTCACGAAAGGCGCCCACCCCCGGGAGTATCATCCCGCGAGCGTCTTTGATAACGGCGGGATCCGAGGTAACACGGACCTCTTGCCCGACCTTGTTTAGGGCGTTCTCCACGCTCCGCAGGTTTCCCATCCCGTAGTCCACTACCGCGATCAACCTTTGCCCCCGTAGAATTCCTTGATTTTCTCGACAACGTACTGGATCATATCTTCGGTCAGCTCGGAATAGACGGGAAGCGCAAGTGTGGTCTCGGCGGCCTTTTCGGAGACGGGGAAATCACCCTTTTTGTATCCAAGGTCTATATAGCATTCCTGCAGGTGGAGCGGGACGGGATAATATATCTCGGTTCCGATCCCTGCGCCGGAAAGATAGTCGCGAAGCCTATCCCGCTCTTTTGCCCTTATGACAAACTGATTATATATATGATATCTCCCCAGAGCCTCCGAAGGCGGGACTATGGGCCCGTCGGCCGACGAGAGCCGGTTTTCGGAAAAAAGTCTTTTGTATATCTCGGCGTTTTTCCTCCTCCCCTCGCTCCATTTATCAAGGTGTCTTAGCTTGACCCGCAAGACGGCTGCCTGAATCGCATCGAGGCGACTATTAATTCCAACGAATTTGTGATAATACTTCGGATTGCTCCCGTGGTCACGAAGGATCATTAGTTTTTCTTTTAGCGCCTCGTTTTGTGTCGTTACCATCCCGCCGTCTCCGAAGGCGCCGAGGTTCTTGGACGGGAAGAATGAGAAACACCCCAGATCCCCAAAAGACCCCGCCCTCTCTCCATCATAGGATGCGCCGATCGCCTGGGCGGCGTCCTCGATCATGAAAAAACCAAAATCACCTATAAGCTTCTCGATGGGTTTCATATCCGCAGTCTGGCCGAAGAGGTGGACCGGCATCACTGCCTTTACCGTAAGGCCATCCTTTGTTTGATACCCATTTTTATTCTTGACGAGACCATTTAGGGTCTCCTCTAATTTTTCGGGATCAATATTGAACGTCACGGGGTCTATATCGCAGAATATCGGGACAGCCCCCGCCCTCGTCACAGAGCCGGCCGTGGCAAAAAAAGAGAATGGGGAGGTGACCACGGCGTCTCCACTGCCTATGCCGAGCGCCATAAGCGAAATTAGTATCGCATCGCTGCCGGAGGCTACTCCAACCGCATATGCCGCACCGACATAGGACGCTATCTCCTCCTCGAGGCTTTTCACCTCCGGGCCCATGATGAAGCGCTGGGAGGCCATGACCCCGTCGATCGCCTCCCTTATCTTGTCCTCAATAGTGATAAATTGCGCCTTGAGATCCAAGAGCGGGACTTTCATCTCCATGTTCTATCTGCCTTCTTCCAATCTTAATCTATCATCCTCTTTTATATATCTTCTTTTACAGGCGAAACAGATGGTTTCGCCTTCTGCATCGCGAAATTTTATCCTGACGCCACATGCACACATCCACCCCTTGTGTCTTGCCGGTACCCCCATCACGAGGGAGTAGTCCGAAACGTCATCGGTGACAACACTGCCGGCGGCAACAAAACATGAGATGCCGAGCGTCACCCCGCATATCACCGTTGCGGTTGCCCCGACCGTGGCACCACGCCCGACCAGTGTCTCCATGAATTGGTCTTTTTTTGGAAATTCGCTCCTCGGATTGATGACGTTGGTAAAGACCACGGACGGCCCGAGAAAGACATAGTCATCCAATGTCACGCCCTCGTAGACCGAGACGTTGTTCTGGATCTTCACCCCGTCCCCTATGACAACACCAGGGCCGATATAGACATTCTGGCCGATGTTGCACCCCTTTCCGATCTTCGCCCCCTCCCGGATATGGGTGAAGTGCCAGACCTTCGTTCCGGGGCCGATTTCGGCACCGTCGTCAACAAAGGCGGACTCGTGAATGAATACCGTCTCTTCTCCCGACATATAAGGCTCAAATCAAAACAGACTTCAAAGGATCGAGATGCCCTATCCTTTTCTACCCCTGAAAATAGAAGGAACACCGAAGGAAATCCAGAATCCTATCAGTGCGTATCTGATGAGGTCGGACTCAGGCACTTCGGGCAGAAGCTTCTTGATAAATATCTTTATGGCCAATAAAACAACAACTCCCACTATCAACTTTACGATCTGGTACCACCATACCGAACGGGGCTCAAAATCTATATACTTCTCTTCGAGGATATATCCTATGGCGAGTCCCACAAAAACCCCCACGACGCGTACTGTGGTGTCATCTATGTTTATGAAGTAGAGAACTGTTCCGATTGCAAGGACGAAAATGATCTGGGGGATCGCCTTATCGAAGGCCTTTCTGTAGATGATCTTTGCGTCATATAGTATGTAGATCCCCAGAATCACGATTCCGATGATCCAGCCGCCCAAGACGTCGATGGGCCAGTGGACTCCAAGGTAGAGACGTGATATCCCGATGAGGAATACGAGTATCGCCGCCACAATCCACGCCCATGCCTTCCTTATCTGCCATGCACAGGCCCCCCAGAACACGGCTGAATTCTGGGAATGACCGCTCGGGAAGGAGTAGCCTCCCCCCGATTCGGGATAGAGGACCCTTACAAGATCGGCAGTGGGACGCTCTGTCGCAAAGATCGTCTTTAGAAGGTCATTTATATATGCGCTTAGAAGAAAAACCATGCCCAGCTTGAAAGCGAATTTCTTTTCGAAACACCAGTAGAGGATCGGGATCGACAAGAGATAAAAATCCGCGTTCCCGAGCCAGGTTATTCCCATAAAAAGTTTGTCGAGGATCGGATTCGTCATTCTCTGAATAAACAGTATAATATCAGGACTTGATAGATACTCCATTTTTATACCCCTTTTTTTTGTGAGTTAAGAGTCTTATATACTAAATTTTTTCGTGGGAGGCAATGATTTTTATTGAGGAATTACCATCTTACCCCAAAAAGAGAGGTAATGTATTCGAAACTGGCGGAAATCTTGAGCCTCTCGACACCTAAAGACTCCGGGATGGGATTGAATGGTGAGGCAAATTTTATAGCATTTATGGCGGCGTCGTCTAAAATCTCATAGCCGGATGATTTGATCAGCTTAACGCTGGAAACACTCCCGTTCTCCTCTATGACAAAGACTACGTTTAATCTACCCCCCCAGCTGTTCCTCTGTGCCTCTGAGGGATAGTTCCATGCCATCTCTATCTGCTTCTTTATGTTGGAAAAGTAAGCGTAGTATTTGAACTCCTGGGTGTTTAAGGATACGGTCTCCTCCTTCTTTATGCCGTCAGATGACGTTCCAAGGGGTTGGTCGAGACGGGCGACATCGGTGCTGTTGGGCATTAGGTCCTCGACCGAGAATCGTTCCCTTTCGACCTTCGGGCGGGTTTCCTTGGTATAATCCTTTTTAACTCTTGTGTCCAAATAGGTCTCTTCGGGGGCCGTTTCATATTCTTTTGGGGTTTCAGGCTCGTATGCCGGGGTCCTCGGCTGTGAGGGCATGGAACTTGGATACGCGGGTCTCGAAGCCCCGCCGCCGAGAGACGAGCCCAGGGCAACGCTCTCTTCCTCAACCTCTCTGTTCTTATCGGAGAGCCTTTTGGTATCTACCTCTTTGTCGGTCTCGTTTTCCTGTGGGAAATCGTTGAACTCATAATTCTTCTGATCATTTTCGTCCTCGAACTCGACAACGATCGGCTCGTCGGTGGATTTTGTGCTCTTGATGGTGATCAATGAAAAGACAAATAGGAGGGCTACGTGAAAGACGACTGAAGCTATGAGAAACTGGTCTATTTTGCGTCCCGATCTATGGGACGTGGGGCGAAGTGAGGAAATTTTTCTCTCTTCTGTAAACATCGTGAAAATAAACCCAAGGATTGTCCGGGGTCATTAGAAATGACCTTTTTTACATTTTATGGCAAAAAAAAATTGGTGTCAATGGTAAAAAGGGGTCAAGATTTTCGATTTTCACAAATGATAGGCTCGTGATCCTTGACAATATCGCTATCTTCTCATAAAATTCTGATGGATCATTTTTGAGGTCTTACGAGGATGCTTAAAAGTGTGAGGGAGGCCGCGAAGTTGATATTCTTCTCTGGGAGCACACTAGCGCTTACGGGTGCGGGGGTCTCGACCGAGAGCGGCATACCCGACTTCAGGAGCCCAAAGAGCCTTTTGTGGGAGAGGATCCATTCATATCAATTCATGCCGATCGAGGCCTATGTCGACGGGGACTTCAATTACATCGAGATATTCTACAAATACTGGTTCCCGCTGCTACTACCTATGATTTACTCCGAACCCAATATAAATCACTATTTTTTGTTGAGGCTTGAGGCGTGGGGGCTCCTTTCTGATGTTGTAACGCAAAACACCGACGGCCTTCACAAAAAGGCCGGGAGCTCGAATGTCTTTGAGATACACGGAAATGTCGGTAGGGGGCGCTGCACCAGGTGTGCAAAAAAATATCCGATAGAATTCGTCATCGAAGAAATAGAGGCCCTGAATATCCCCCCGGCGTGTAGTGAGTGCGGCGGAATCGTCGGGCCCGATATTGTGTTTGCCTTTGAGAGGACTCCGGATTATGATGAGGGATTGAAACGTGCGGTCGAGTCCGAAGTCCTCTTGGTCATGGGGTCGTCGCTTCTGGTCGACCACGTAAAGGAGGTAGTCCTAGGCTGCATCGAGGGGGGAGGAAAGCTCATAATCATCAATTCCCAGCCGACCCCCTTTGACGCCGCCGCCGAGAAGGGGGGAGGGGTGGTGATAAGGGAGAGGCTCTCTTCGGTCGTGTTTACGCTCTGGGAGCATCTATCGAGATATTTTTGATATTGGGTTATTTTCGGATATCCAAAAAATGGGAAGAATATCGTCATATCTGTTTACGAAGGATTGCCTGAAATACGACCTCAGGGAGCTTTTGAGGTGGCCCATTGATTTTCTTTTAAATCACATTATCTTCCCGAGGCGCTCGTGGTATGCGGCGGCCCTGAGGGGGATAATCATTAACATGATTTCGGGGCAGGGCGGCGTATCCTTCGTTTACAAGAACGTCCGCGTTAGTTCCTACAGGGACTTGAAACTAGGAAAAGACGCCGTAATCGAGGAGGGGGTGGTCATTGACGGCCCGCTCACGATGGGGGAACTCTGTGTCCTCGGCACAAAGGCCTCGATCGAGGGCCCCGTGACGATGAAATACGGTTCGAGCATGAGGGATGGGTGTGTCGCGATAAAGCATACCACCCTCGAAGAATGGGTGGGTATCTCATCCAATGTCCATTTTATTACCTTCACCCACGATATCGGCGACATAACAAGGAGGGTCGGGACGATAAAATACAAGCCGATCCTTGTGAAAGCCGGGACGTGGATAGGGACAGACACGACGGTCCTACCCGGCGTCACCATCGGCAAGGGATGCGTCATCGGCGCGAGGTCGCTGGTCACAAAGGACGTACCCGATAATTCCCTTGCGTTAGGGGCGCCGGCCAAGGTCATAAGGAAGCTGGGACCAGATGTCGGTGGCGGGCTGCCACCGGAGTATGATAAGGTCTGGCGCTTCGAGAAGTGGTAGGGGGGGTTGTGGGGGAGGGGAGTTTTTTAGAGAGGAAACTATAGATAAGCTATTCTATTCGTATTTAGAGTGGGCTTCTACATTTACGATCATTCCTTCCTCATAATCACCATCACCTCCATCGGGACTAGCCCAGCGCATGTCATCTCCTGATATAAATACGGGTGTGTCTCTTCGATAGCGAGTCCCGCGGCATCGGCCATCTCTTCTAACCTCTTTTCCGAGAAAAAATTGATATGGAGTAGAAACGGAAATGTGATGCCGTCCTCCTCCTCCATGACCTTCTGCCTTATGCCGTTTGCGTTGGTCGGGACGGTGAGCAGGACCCTTCCCCCCTTCCTTAT
This sequence comes from uncultured Thermodesulfobacteriota bacterium, assembly GCA_964506935.1. Lineage (GTDB taxonomy): Bacteria > Desulfobacterota > Zymogenia > Zymogenales > Zymogenaceae > CAZDOD01. Next base: position 9,455 of record CAZDOD010000001.1, read on the forward strand.
CGCTCCCGCTACGTTTTTTAGGACGGCCTTGGGGTTCGTGGTGTGTTCGAGGACGTCGGTCATGATCGCCCCGTCGAAAGGCCCGAACCCTTTAGGGAGGTCGGTTAAGTCCCCCGACCTGAAGTTGATCTCGCCGCCTGTGAGTTTCGGTATCAGGCCCCTATCCAGCTTCTGGCCGAATACCCCGGATTCCCTGTCGATGAGATCCAAGAGTTTATTAAAAAAATCAACATTCGACGCCGCCGTTTCGCAGATCGCCTTCGCCCTTTTCGCCCTCAATGTGGAAAAGTCGATATATGTAACTGGCCCTCTGACCGAGACGATGAGCCCGGCAAAGCCCGAGCCTCCGCCGGCATCGAGGATGTGACCCCCCCAGCCTTTGATTTTGGGCCAGACCCTTTCGAGAAAAGACGATTCGCCGCCCGATGAAAACCCCATGAGATAGACGATCGAATAGAGGAAAGAGAGGATGGGACCAGTGATCTCCTCTAAAAAAACATTCTTGAAGGCGTTTCTCATCTCAACCGATTCCTTCATCAGGCCTATCAGATTTTTCGTGTCACTCGTCCCGGCCTCGTCAAAAATCCTCCTTTGGCCCTCTTCCGAGAATAGGGAAAATATCTTTTTTACTATATAGGGATAGATCAGTGAATGCCTCTCGTTGTAGGAGAGGATGAATTCTTTTTGACTCTGTATCTCGTTTAGGATTTCATAGTAGAAAAACGAGTCCTTTATCCCATTTACTTTATCGGTCGTAAGCGAAAACTCCCAAAAATCTGCGAGGGATTTCGGGTCGTCTTTGCCCTTCAGGGCGAAATTTTCCCTGATATTTTGCGGGAGGTTTTTGAAGTAGGCGAAGAGGATATCTCTTATTTCAAAGTAGTGATCCATAAAAAACTATTTCTTTAGGGATATGACGGCCTGAAAGTAAAGGGTCTCCGGGACTATCTTTTTTAATATCCCCTTGTCGAGGCGGGTCAAGATCCGAACTAACTTATCCGAGAGGAATTTTATCGGCCGGATGTTTCTCAAGGGGTGAAAGAACCATTTTGTGAGGTTTCCGAGAAAGCCGTAGGTCTTAACCGAGGCCACTGAGAAAGGGATGTCGCCCAGCATGGTCCTTAGCTCCTTTGGGGCGAATGTCGTGAGGTCGGGCGGGGCGTCGAGACGCTCGACAAACTCCTCCTCGACAATCCAGATCGGCTTTTTGCCCTTCAGCCTCTCCTTTATGCCGAGCGGAATCCCCCACGTCAGGCGCATGGCCTTGAAACACAGGGCGGTGCCGTATTTTGTCGGCTCAAAAACGAGCGCCCTGCCATTCGGGGCAAGTAGCCTATACACCTCCCGAAGGACATCTTGTGGATTCGGAACGTGGTGGAGGATTGCGTGGCACGTGATAAAGTCAAAGCTTCCGTCCCTGTATGGGAGCCTTGATGCATCAGACAGGGTCAGGATGACCCTCTCCGCATCACCCCCCGCATTTTTTGCGTTGTCACGGCAGACCCTAAGCATCCCTATCGATATGTCCGATCCGTGGGCGACTCCCACTCCGTCATAGAGCGACAGGTTGACGATGGCCGCGCCGGTGCCGCAACCGATATCGAGGTATCTATTGATATCCCCCAACCCCCCTCCGAGGTAGTGACTGTATTCTCCGACTATTTTTTCCATCTCGGCTTTGCCATATTCCTTCCCCCACTTCCAGTCATAGATCTTCGCATCGAATTCATCGTGAAAGACAATGTTCGATTCCGTGACCTCCTCGTCGGTATATTTTCTCTTTTCGGTCATATTAATCTCAAACACCTATGCATGGGCTTTTGATGTATCTTGGTTTGCCTGTTTTACTGGGAGCTCGACGACAAATGTGACTCCGCCTTCCTTCCTGTTTATGATGTCGATATTACCCCCGTGGCTCGTTATGATCTTGTGGGTTATGGTGAGCCCCAATCCCGTTCCCGCCTTCTTGGTGGTGAAAAATGGCCTGAAGATATTTCCGATGAGTTCGAGAGGGATTCCCGCCCCCGTATCGCTCACCTCGACCCTGACAAAAGAAACACCGAGGATATCAAAAAGGGAGGTCGTGATCTTTAATGTGCCGCCGCCTTCCATCGCCTGAAGGGCGTTTAGAAAGAGGTTCAAAAAAACCTGTTGTAGTTGAGCGGGATCCGCCTCTATGTTCGGCAAAAGATCATCGAGCTCAGTATCAAGCCTGATTCTGTTCGCCACAAGATCATCCCTCACGAGGTTTAAGGTGTCCCTGATGACTCTGTTCAGATCCACCTCGGTGATGCTCGGCGGTATATCCTTGGGGAGGGAGAGGATATTCGACAGCGTGTTTTCGAGTTTTTGGACCTCTTTTGTGACGATGTCGCTGTACATTTTGATTTTTGCGTCTTTGGGTGTCAGGTTGGATATCTTACGCGCAAAGCCCCCGATCGATACAAGTGGGTTTCTTATCTCGTGGGCGACTTCGGCCGCCATTTCTCCAAGGCCCACAAGCTTGGCCTGTTGGAGGAGTTTGATCTGGGCCGCCCTGAGCTCCCTGTTTATCCTCTCCTGATTGGTATAGAGGATCGAGTTCTGGATGGCGAGGCCGGCCTGATTAGCGAAGGCCGACAGCAAGGCGATGTCATCCTCCATAATCGGTTTTTTATTGAAGATATTGTCCACCAGGATGGCACCAAGAGGTCTCCCCATGACGACTATGGGGACTACGGCGAAGACCTCCTCACCCATAAGGAGCCTCAGCATACGCTTGTCGACGTTGGGATTGGCCCTCGCGTCAGTTACGATTATCGGCCTGTTTTCCATAATCGACCTGATGACCACATCATCTCGCCTGCTCAGTGGAATCTTTATCTTCCTCACGGCCCTGATCTGAATGGCTTCGTATGACGCCTGTTCATCAAAATCCCTGTCTACAAGATCGAAAAGGCTCAGCTCCTGTCGGTCGAGCTCACTCCATATCTTCCCCGCCTCATCGGCGTTCAGCGGGCCGACCCCCATCCTCCCGACTATTGCATTTTCCTCCTCATCGACAAGGAAGAGGGCCGCGCGGTTGAAGCCGAAGCTCTCTCCCATCGTGACGGCGGTCAGGACGATATATAGAAGTTTGTCGAGCTTTATTGTGGTAAGGAGTGCGCGGGAGATATCGGATAAAACGGTCAATTCCTGCACCTTTATATCCTTCTCCTTTGCGAGGGTCTCGGCCCTCTCAAGTGTAATGGCGTGCTCAAGAGCCATTCCGATAAGGCTGCCTATCGATGTGAGTAGATTTATATCCTGGGACGATGATGCACTCAGATTGTAACCGCCCACCGACATCGTTCCGAGTGTGAGCGATTTTGATCTTAAGGGGACTATGATTGTCTGGGCGAGTCCGTCTTTCATGATCAGGATGTTCTTGTAGTCGTCACCATCATCCCTCCTGACAAGGTGGGGGACTCCTGTTTTTAGGACTTTGCCGGAAACACTCCCCTCCAAAGGGAGGCGGTTGTATTGATTCTGGTAGTCCTCGGTGGTGCCGATCGTGGCCTTGAGTACGAGATCTTGGGACTTCTCATCAAAGATCCTGATCACCCCGACGTCCATCCCCGTTACCTCGAGCACTTTTCTTAGGCTGATATTTAATAGTTCATCGATCTCGATCGATTCCGACAGAGTCTTTGAAACGGCATAGAGGGCCAAGAGCTCGCGGTTTATATGCAGGAGTTCTGCGTGCATCTCTACCTCATCGGAGATGTCTCGTGTAGTCCAAACGATGGAGACCGGTTTTTCCGCCTCGTCGGTCATAATCGATGTCTTTGTCATCGCCCCGAACTCGCCCCCGCCTTTTCTCATGCCCGTGATCTGTCCTTCCCACCAACCACTCGTCTTCGTGATCTCGATAGTCTCCTTTGAGAGCCTCCCGGATTCTTTCGTGGCAAATAGAATCGAGATCCTATTCCCCAAGAGATCTCCCTTGGTATAGCCGAATATTTTTCCCGCGGTTGGATTGGCGTATATGATCTTCCCGTCTGTGTCTGTGACGACGATTCCCTCCCTTATGTCGTCAAAGACCCACTCCGGAGTTTTTCTCATTTTTGTTTTGGCCGATTTCTCGGTTCTATAGGTGAAATTGGAAAAATCGGAGATATCCCTAAACATGAAGAGGCATCCAGTGGGACTGTCTTTTTTCCCCAATATCGGCGAGTAGGAGAGCAGTATCTTTATCTCCCTTCCAAATTTCGCTTGGATTTTTGTTTCAAAGAAGGAGGATTTGTTATGACCTATATCTTTGAGAGTTCTTTTTAAGCCGACGTTTCCCGTGTCCGTAAAGAATCTGGAGAGGGGGAGTCCAAGGGCCTCGCTTGATGAGTATCCCAGGGCCCTCTCCGAAGCGAGATTGATATAGAGGACAAAGCCCTCCAGGTCCGCTATTATTACGGGCTCCGGAAACGAATAAAAGACGTTTTTTATTTCGGAAGGCAAAAAATGAGACATCTTTGAGGTCTTCTATTAAAGCTTTTTCTTTAGGGCATCGGCGTATAGCTTCTCATATTTTTTGGCCGAGGCCTTCCATGAAAAATCCCGGGCCATGGCGTTTTTCATCATCTTTTCCCAGTGCTCTTTCTTTTTATATAAGGATACGGCCTTTTTTACGGCAGATGAGAGTGCCTTGGGAGTATATGGCCCGAATTTTACACCCGTGCCCGTCCCCTCATTTTCCGAGTAGTCCGTCACGGTGTCATCGAGCCCCCCCGTCGCCCTCACGACCGGTATGGTGCCGTATCGCATGCTCATCATCTGGTTGAGGCCACAGGGTTCGTAGCGGGAGGGCATGAGAAACATATCCGACCCCGCCTCGATTAGGTGGGCGATTTTCGGATCGAAGGTGAGTTTTATCCCGAGCTTTGTCGGATACTCCTTGCTGAGTTTTGTCAAAAGGTTGTGATAGCGCCGCTCTCCAGTCCCCAGAATGACCATCATGAGATCCATAGACATAATCTCACTTGCGGCCTCGGCCAAAATGTCGAAACCCTTCTGATCGGCGAGGCGTGATATTATACCTATGAGGGGGACGTCGAGTTTTTCGGGGAGGTAAAAATCACCTAGGATTGCTCTCTTGTTCTCTATCTTTCCCAAAAGGTTGTCGGAACCGTAGTTCTTTACGATGAAGGTGTCGGTCTTGGGATTCCACTCGTCGGTATCGATGCCGTTTAGGATTCCATATAGGTCTTTTTTTCTCGCCCTCAAAACGCCATCTAAGCCGAAGCCGTGTTCGGGCATTTGGATTTCCTTGGCATACTTTTCGCTGACGGTGTTGATGACATCGGCATAGACCATCCCGGCCTTCAAGAAATTTATCTTTCCGTAAAACTCTATCCCCTCGGGGGTGAAGTATTCCCACCCCACGCCGACGAGGGGCATATCGAGGTGCCAGAAAAGGCCCTGATAACCTATATTGTGGACGGTCAGGACTGATGACGTTTCAGAAAACAGGGGATCATCTTTGTATGTTGATTTTAGATATAGGGGAATCAGTGCCGTCTGCCAGTCGTGGACGTGTATGATGTCGGGCTTAAAATCCAGGAGCTTTAGCGCCGAAAGGACGCCCTTCGAGAAGAAGATGAACCTCGAGGCGTTGTCGGGAAAATCGCCGTCTTTGTTGCCGTAGAGATCGTCTCTGTTGTAGTACCCGTCGTTTTCAATAAATAGGGTCTTTATTTCGTTGTCGGTGTGGATAGACACACCTCCATCGACGGTCCCGTCAGCCATCGGTATTGAGATCTTCCCATCCAACCTTTCTGCCCTGATGTTTTTTTGTCCCACTATCTTGTATTTTGGGATGATGAGCCTCACGTCGTGGCCGAGGGCCGAGAGCTCCCTCGGAAGCGTGCCGGCGACGTCGGCCAGCCCCCCGGTCTTGGCGAATGGAACCGCCTCCGATGCTGCTATGACTATCTTCAAATCTCTATCTCCCTCAAAAAGCGGGCGGCATCCTCAGGCGGCGTCGGATTTATGTAAAACCCGGAACCCCACTCGAATCCCGCCACCCTCGTCAATCTCGGCATTAACTCGATGTGCCAGTGGTATAGGTGACTGACGTCTCCGAGGTGGGGATCGTTAAAGGGTGTTGTGTGGATCATGTAATTATATGGTGGATTTCTCAGCGCCTTGTTGAGCCTCCTGATGACGTCTGCGAGTATCTCGGCCAAAGACTCATAGACCTCCCTCTTCCCCTCTTCAAAGTGGGGCATGTGTTCTTTTGGGATGATCCATGTCTCGAACGGGAAGCGGGGCGCATAGGGTGCGACGGCAATGAAGATTGGATTTTCCTTGACAAGCCGCTCCCTGTGGGAGAGCTCATGGTCTACGATATCGCAGAATATACATCGCTCCTTGTATGAGTAAAAACGCCTTGCCCCCTCGATCTCCCCGTTTACGGTCCTCGGCACCTCCGGCAGGGCAATGAGCTGGCTGTGTGAGTGTTCGAGGGAGGCACCCGCGATGCGCCCCTGGTTCTTGAAGACGAGGACAAATCGAAAGCGGATGTCCTTTTTCAAGTCCGCAATCCTATCGCGGTAGGCAACCATAACGTCGGTGATTCTGTCGGGGGACATATCTTCCAGGTTTTGGTTGTGGTCCGGGGTTTCGATTATGACCTCGTGTGCCCCGACGCCGTTCATCATGTCGTAGATTCCCTCACCCCGCCTGTCCAAGTCTCCCTCCACCATGAGGGCGGGAAATTTGTTCGAGACGACACGCAGCGTCCATCCGGGGGTGTTGGGGGCGGTTCCGGGCTCGCGAAGGGCCATTATCTCCGGAGGGGTTTTGTCCTCATTTCCGGGATCGAATGGGCAAAAGCCACCCTTCCTCTCCTCAACCCTGTCCTCAAATGCCATCGGCCTCTTTCCCCTTTCAGTCGATATTATAACCCAGCGCTCGATGATGGGATCCTTTCTCAGTTCAGGCAAAAGATATCCTCCTTTTTCTTATGATCTCCATAGAGAAATGTCTATATCGGGAAATATATTGTCCCTGTCTTCGGTATCGGCCAAAAACTCCCACTCTCCGGGGTCGGGTTCTTTGCCGTCAGAGATCGTCTCCGCAATCTTCAACAACCTCGAAAAGTCAGCGAAATGTTCCGAAAACCTCGTCTCGGCATAGTCACGGGCGCTCCATGTGGAGATGAGAAACTGCCAATCGGAGCTCTCCATGAGGAGGAGTTCCCGCCCCATCTGTGCCGCGACCCTGGTCAGCCTCGGATCGGATTTTTCGGGTTTTGAATTTGCGATCTTTACCATCTTCCCTTCAGCCTCATAGATATGCTTCCATGTCCATGTGGTCCAGTCGTTGAACCAGATCCAGTGAAAACCTCCCTCGCCCCACGAACCCTCGGGCAAGGTGACGACCTTCTTGGAGGGGTATTTATTATAGTATTCCGAGAGTGTCATAAGCTCTATCTCTTTATCTCTTGACAGCTCTTTTATGACGTTGTAAATGAAGCTCGGCCCCTCAAACCACCAGTGCCCGAATAGCTCGGTGTCATAGGGGGCGGTGACTATTCCGGGGCGGCCGTATTCCTTTTGGAATTCAGAGAGGGTGCTTTTCACGAGCGATGCGAAGTGGGAGGCGTTCTCCCATAATCTACCCTTGACCTCTTCGGGATTATAGACGGCCTTTTCGCCGAGGTCGACCTTGGGGCCCGTGACCTTCCAGTATCGGTTTCCGCTGGGGAAGTGTTTCTTATGGAAGTCGAGGTAGTTTCCGTCCCCCGGGTATCCGTGCTCGCCGCTCCACACCACAATGGCGGTCTTTGGGTCCCTCGTGAAGATCGACGCACCCTTTAGCTTACTCTTGCCGCCGGCCGACGATACGAGATACGGCTCGTAGGGTGGTCGTGCCTCGTCGACCACGGTCTCAGGAAACTCCGACACGAAACGCTCCCATATCTCCCTGAGATCCCCGAAGCGGTCGAGATAGGCCCCTATCGCTCGTCCCCCCTCGAGGAGGTGGGAATCGATGATGAAATAGTCAATCCCTTCATCGTAGAGGAATTCTTCGATCCCCTTTCTCATATATCCCTTTCCTGCGCCCTCAACCGGAAATTCCCAGAAGTAGGAGGGCCTGTATGCACATTCGGGGAGCCAGATCCCGCGCGGGGGGGTGCCGAAGTGCCTCTTATAGGTCTCCACCCCCAGCTTCACCTGCGCCCGCACCGCCTCGTCGTATCCCAGAAGCGGGAGGTAGCCGTGGGTCGCCGCACACGTGATTACCTCGATCGCCCCGTCGTCCTGGAGACGACGAAACGCCCCGATGACATCGGAGTTGTAGCGGGAGGTGAAGCTATCAAGGATCTCCGAGTAAAACGCCTCCCACATCTCCGCTAGTCCCTTCATATGAGTTTCGCCCCTTCTCGAAAAATCTTTTATGTCGTCTTTCGAGGCGTCTATCTTCTGTGTCAGATATGAGGTGAATCCACCTTTAAAGATCGGGGACGATAGCTGTTCGGCTAGTATCGGCGTTATACCTATCGTCACTTTCGGGGTGATCCCCTCCGATTCGAGTTGGTTCAGGATATTCAAAAGCGGGACATATGTCTCGGCCGAGGCCTCGAAGAGCCAGTCGGTGCCGTGGGGCCATCTGCCGTGGTACAGGACGTATGGGAGATGGGAATGCAGGACGAAAGTAAAGGCCCCCTTCTTTTTTATTTTCTCATCCTTCATTATATACTCCTTTTTCTATCTTTGAGATCGTGATCGTAATCTCGATATTTTCCCTCGTCCCACCCCCGACCTTTATGGGAAAGGCCGGGATGATGGCGCTCCCCTGATAGGTGCGCTCCAGACCGCCCTCGGAGCGCGACGCCGTCTCCACCCCGAAGAATAAGAGTCTTGCGGGACGGGAGAGATCGATTTCGACCGAAAATCCGTCATATTCATTTACGAGAGAGAATTTCGATACGTCATCGGCCTCGCCGCGCCCGGAGAGCTCAAACCTCTCTTTCCCAGGAAGGAGTAGATACCGCTTCGGATCTCTCCCGCCGAGGAGGGTGAGATTGAGTTCGGGGCAGAAATAGATCGCTCCCCCCTTTTCGGCCCTATCGGCAAGTGTGTATTCGACCTTAAGCTCCGGCCTCTCTGCGCATATAGTATACACTTTTTTTATCTCAAATGGAAATTTTCCATTGGCGCCGAGGACAGTACCATCCCTCAAAAGCGATATCGAGATATCGCTTTTATCTTTAGTCTTTTTTGAGACATCGTATGATCCGTCTGAGAAATCCCCGGCGTCGGGAAGCCTGTTATATATAATGTCATTTATATTCGGGGGCGATGTGAAGACCTTGTCTATAAAAGAATATCGCGGATTTTTGTCATAGGTAAATAGGTCAAAGAGGCCTTCCTCTTTTATGACCATCCCCTCGTGGATGGATCTCGGCCCGTCTTGTGTATCCTCATTGATATCATCCTTCGCCTCCTTGTGATATGCCTCGAATGTGCGGGACATGGTGTTGGTGAGGCAGAAGTCGAAATCCCTAAGATCGAAGTGAAATAGCGATCCTCCACCCTTTGGCGATATGTAGGCCGAGAGGTGGGGCGTATTTATGAGTACCTCGTCAAATCCGTCGGCGTTGATGTCCAATATTTCGATTGAAGGCGGTTTTTTCCCATCGGCAATTTTTTCGGCCTTTGAGAGATTTTCGTATATTGCGTGTCGGAGGTAATTTAGATACAGTCCGCCGAATAGGCCGTGCCAGTAGGCACAGTTGCACTGTGCCTTAAAGAGGTATCTCTTCGCCTCGTCGGATGCGCCTTTGGTGAGGGCATTTACTTTTTTACTCACATAGAGCATCCTTTTGTGCATATTGTTGGATTCATGATATTTCGAGAGGAAGTTATTGAAAAAGCCTCCCCTGATAAATGGTCTTGCGTCATCCAACATCCCTTTTGCCTCTATCCTTTTGATGACATCTTTATATCTCAAGATAGCGTCCGGGGGGAGCGCCCATTCGGTCATCTCCTCGTAGCTTGCCGTGGGCAGATAAATCCTTCCAGTCGGGGGGAATCTATCGAGATATTCGGAGAAGGTCAAAAGATTGATCCAGTTCATGTTGTCCTCTATGGTCTTAAAAAAATCCTCCAGCCAGCCGTCTTTGAAGACCCATTCGTATGTCCCCGGCCATACCCCGAACTTTTCGCCGTCGTCGCCGTATACCACCCCGGCGCCGGGCCTCATATCGGAAACCTCTTTTAGCCTCGAAAGGGTCTCTTTCGGGTCGCGAAACGGGATGGTGTATCGGAGCACCTTGTCGATCGGGAAGACACACAGTCTGTGCCCCGAATATTCGGTGATATAGTAGCCGAAGAGGTCGATGTCCGAAAGCCCGGCGTAGCGGAAGTGAGTGTCGTCAAGCAGCGTGTATCTTATATTGAGGGGCTCGGTGATTTGGGGGAGCGTCGGCTCCCATACCCTCTCGGCAAGCCACATCCCCAATACCTCGGTCCCGAAGCGATTCTTTATGTGTTTTTTCATCATCTCTATCTGGCCGGCTGCGTCGACCTTCGGGATGATCGAGATTATCGGTTCATAATAGGCACCGCCCAAAATCTCGACCTGACCCCGGGAGACTAGCTCACCAAGCGTGTCGAGATACTCGGGCCTGTTCTCCTCTATCCAGTCTAAGAGCGGGCCGGTGTTGTGCAGCGTTATTTTTATTTCGGGGTGTCTTTTGAGTGCTTCCAGAAACGGGCCGTAAGAGTGCTCGAAGGCGTCGGCGAAGACCCACCCAAAATTGCCCACCGGTTGGTGGTTGTGTATCCCGATCATGAGATTTATGCCCATTTCTTTATGCGCTCCAGTTTTGAAGTTCAAAGTCACTGTCGGGGATCTCGGTCTCGAGGCTACCCCGATCGGGATAGCGGGAGATATTGACCCCATCCGATCTGATCTCGAAAAAGAATCTGAATGCCCGGCCCTCGCCAATGCCGAGCGCGGAGAAGGGGATGCCCAATTCTGTGATCTTTTCGATCCCGATATTCGTAAACTCGCCGATTTTTTCGTATCTCCCCTTCTCGGCAAATACGAGGAGGTCATATTTTTCCTCTCCCCTTTTTAGTGGGAAAGTTATCAAAAAGCCCCCAACTATATTGTCTTTTTTCAACTCTGTATCAATATAGAGGTGGACAAAGAGGCCCGAATCGAAAGCAGAAGACTCTTTGGGATCGAGCCTCACGTAGAAGCTATCTCGTGAAAAGCCGAAGTAGATACATTCGATCACTTTCGGCCCGCCGTGCATCGAGCCCTTGGAGTAGGAGATCTCATAATACCCGGCGTTCTCCCACTCGTAAAAGTCATCTATCTTGCCGTTTGTGTCGGGTTCTATAAATCCTAACGGGGCTCTTGTCTCTGCGATCCTTTTATCCCCCTTTATCGGATGCGACAGGATCTCGAGCGGCTCCTTTTTGAGCGCGCGAAATACGCTTGAGAGGTGTTCCCTGAATAGAGAGTCGAACTCGTCGCCGACGTCGGTGTGAAATTCGTCGCCGAACCACCAGAACCAGTCACTCCCCTCGGCGGCGTAGATTCCCTCCCACGCCTTTTTGAGATCCTCCTCCGAAGCCCCGGTCTCTTTTGCCTTGATCAAAAAATCCCTCGTAAGTTTAAGATAATCCCATGCACGGTTGTCCTCGGGGTGACCAATCCATATGCCGAAGTTGTGGTTTATCCACGATCCCGAATGGAGGTTGTCTATCGTGCGATTCGGCGGGTGTTCTTTAATATAGTCTCCGATCGTCGCAGGGGCGATTCCGCTATCCCTATTGGACAGGGCCTCATAGACGCCCCTAAGGAAACCCTCACCTCCATCGGGATACCCTTCCCATGGGTTTTCGCCGTCTAAGATCACGACGATAAGGGTGGGTTTGCCTTTGCGCCCCTTAGCGATCTCTCTTATCTGTCCGATGAAATCTGTGGCGGCCAATTTGGGATCGTTTTTGCCGTAAGAAAAGCTGATGAGGTCTGAAAGCCTTTTATCCCGAAAGACGATAGAGACTTCCCTCCCGTCGTGCACGGCCGTGTAGGGGAAGTAGATATCCTTCGGCCCTTTATCGGTGATATGGGAGTTCGCAAGGACGTCCTCGTCGGACGCTATCCACTCGATCCCAAGATCGCAAAAGATCGGGATCACCTCGGGGGAGACCGATCCCTCCGAGGGCCACATCCCCCTTGGCCTGTGGCCTATTTTCTGGGCGAAAAATGACAGTCCCATCTCGACCTGTGCGTGGGCGTCTTCGGGGTGGGCGAAGTCCGTCGGGAGCTTGGCATCCGGCATCGCCCTCTTTGCCGATTCCGTGTTTATAACTAGGGGGAGGATAGGGTGATAATATGGACTCGTGGTAAGCTCGACGATCCCCTCATAGGAGGCCTTCTTATAAAGCGGGATAAGCCTTTTCATCACCTCAAAATGCGTATCGATGATAGAGGCCCTGTCGTCTTGTGAAAAATTCCTCCCCTTCTTAATAAGCTCATCAATGTGTGGGAAATCCCTTTTCACGAAATATCCGCACCAGCTGAGGTTGAAGAGGGCCTGTAGGTCTCCGATATCGGCGTCGGAGAAGATGGACGAAAACTTATCCATGTCGTCCTTTTTTAATATTTCCATCCTCTTTTCGAGGAGCTCGCGGTATCTCGGATGGGGATGGATTTGGGTGTCCCATCGGTTCATAAAGAAATTTTTTATGATAAAGGCCTTCTCGGAAGGGATGAGCTCCTTCGGGTCCTTCATCGTGAGATCAACAAATATATCTCTTGCCTCTCCCGAGGCGTACTCTTCGATCTGTTTTAACAAGGATGGGACGAGGTTTATCGTCATTTTCATCTGGGGATATTCGAGGGCGAGGCGCACCATGTCGTAGTATCCCTTTACCCCGTGGAGCCTCGTGAAGGGGAGGACATACTCCTCGGTCCGCGGATTCTTATAGATTGGTTGGTGCATGTGCCATAGGAAGGCCACACTGAGGTCACTCAAGGCTTACCTCCCGCCGTAATTGATAAGGGGTATCTCCCCTTCCTTCAACTTCGATTCAGGTTCAATCTCTACGATTTCTCTTTCGAGAGAAACCTTATATTCCGTGACCTTTTTTGGGGAAAGCTTGAAAATGGGCGATATTTTTACACCTGACTGGTGATAGCCCAGCCGGGAGTGATTATCGAACACGAAGCCCTTATAGAATCGGTGAACGGCCGGAGATATCTCCATATCATCCATAAGGGTGGTGGTTTCGTCGACGAAGCTGTATGTGTGGACATCGTAGAATCTGCCGTAAAGGGGAGTTTTTATCGTGAGGATATATTTGAGCTGTGCCGGGGGGAAGATCGTCTCGGTAATCTCCTTTTGGTTGAAGGTTTTCCCGTCTTCGGCAAAATTGGTAACGTTGTATTTCAGGCCTATCTTTCTCCCGATATTGTTCCCGCTCACCTTTATGAAGGATTCGAGTTTCCCGTCGATATCGTCTGCGGGCGTTACCGAGTTTACGAGTTCCGGAACGAAGAAGATCTTCTCCCAGATAGGGTCGTCCTCATTATTAAGTTTCGTGACGGTAAACTTCACCGAGAAGCTGTCTTCCAAGACGGTGAAGGTCTTTGATAGAGACACCTTGAGGTCTTTTCCGTCACCCACCGCAAGTTTCTGTTCCGCAGCCATCGTGACGACGAGTGCGTCGTCTTTGACGGAGTAGTCTTTTATATCAAAAATCTGGTAGTCAAATGAACCGACCACCCTGATCTCGCCCGAATCTTCCCTCATGATGAAATTTGCCCTATATGCATCACGGCAGTATTCCACACGGGAGTCCTCCTCTTCGAGGAAGACGCAGAGCTCGCTGTCCGGCTCTGTGTGGATGAGGCACTGGCTGTAAAAGCCGGTAGCGGGAAACATCGGCATCTCGGTGACTAGTGTCTTTGCGGCGGCGAGTATCCTCTTAAAATCCATACCCTTGAAATATGGGGAGTGGATCTGGTGGTGGATGACTGTGCCGGCCAATTTGGAGATAACAAGAAATTGCTGGTCGTTGTTGATGACCACCTCATCATTGCCGTCAAAGTCCCAGTCGACTATCTCCATGCTGGTTTTCGGGAAGTCCCCCCAGGTCTCGGATATCTCGGCAAGCAGGTAATCCGCAAGCCTGTCTGCAACGGCGATATAGGCGAGGCCCGTGAGGTCATAGTATGTGCAGGAGCCGAAGTTCGGGTGACGCGACGCCCAGCGGGGATCCTCCTGATACACGAGGTTCCTGATGGTATGGATCAGGTCATAGGCCAAAAGCACGTCTTCGGGGTAATATTCCGCCATGAATATCCTGATTAGATCGTACCTGTTTCGGGAAGATAAGACGGTCGAAGTGACCTCCGACATCAGGATATGAGTTATCTTCCCCTTGACATCGCTCGCCACGCGGTCGAGCACCACCTTCTCTACCAGCTCCTGAGCCTTACCCAGGCCCCTGAGACACGAGATGACCCTCCTCAGCTTAGGGTCACCGAACGTGACGCCGCGTATCCCCCGCTTCATAGTCCAGTTCTCAAACTCCTGATAGCTCGTGCTCGTCTTTATGGGGTATGTATCGAGATAGCCGTATTTATCGAAATATTCCTTCATGCTGGTAAATGAGGCCTCGCCCGATTCCATGACCAGGTGGAAGAACTCCCTCATCCATTCGCTGTCTGCCTTTGGCTCGCGGCTCCACTGTCCGAAGAGCTCGGCGTCGTTGAAGATAAACATGAGGGGAGGTGTTTTTTTGTTCGATTTCATGTAGATGAGGTCAGCCGCGGTCCTCGCCCTTTTTGCGATGAGGTCTAGATACTCTTGCGGCGTGCAGGTCGGGTCAGAGCCGAATATCGGCCGCCTCTTTAGGAGGAAATAACGAAGCTCACTGTGAATTGGCACGACATAAAAGGGCTTTCCGATGATCTCGTCCCGGTAGATCGAAAAGAGGGCGTCTTTTCTGAAATAGGGCATGGTGGATTTCAGGGCGGGATCGACCACCCCGAAGTGCTTGAAACTCAGGTTCTCCTCTTCAAGGTTCGAGAAGTATGGGGTGAAGAAGGTCTCCACATCGAGGTAATATATTGGAGTCGCTCCCAGATCCTCCATCGCTGTACTGACGAGGTAGAGGAGGGCCTCGCCGGCCTCCCTCTCTACGATGTGGAAGCCGTCCCAGTCTTTGCTCGAGACGCCGAAAAACCTCTCGGTGGCGTGACTGTATCTGACTATCTGGAAGTGTGTGTCATCCATTCGCGATGAGAGCTGGGGGAATGACTCATCAATAAGGCCGCCTACGATCTTTACCTTCCCCGCCTTGACCTCTTGTTTCATCCTTGAGAGGAAATCTTTCTCGTATCTAGAGGCGTAGTTGATGAGGGGGCCTGAGATATGGAAATTGAGCTTGAGCCCCTCGCCCTTTATCCCCTCCAGAAGTTCCATCATGGGATAGTAGCAGTTTTTAAAAACATCGTCCCGAACATGCTGGAGTTGAAAATGCGGCTGATGGAAGTGGAGACACAGGGCTATATAAAAATTGTCAGACATGAGAAATCTCTGCCGTTAAAAAGTTTTTTAAACTGTGTCTATCCATTTAAGACAAACAATAATTATACTTCTTGATTATATGTGTGTCAATGGTAAAAGGAGGCTCGAGTCTATGTGTTGATGTGTTTTAAAAATATCTTTCATAAATATCATAGTTGCTTTTTTTAGAAATTAAGATATTTGTATAATAAATGTTTGACTTTTATTCGGTGAAACTCTAAAATTTTACATTATTAATTAATTATGAGAAAGCACAGGAGGGTGTATGAAGGTTATAAAGTGGATTTTGTCGGTTTTTATAGTGCTCATAGTAGTACTCTTTATAGTCGTATACGGCTGGCTCAGGTCGACGCTGCCCGACTATGACGGCGAGATGACGGTCTCGGGAATAAATGGAGAAATTGAGATAATACGGGATTCATACGGTATGCCCCACATATACGCCGCGACAGATGAGGACGCCGCCTTCGCTCTTGGGTACTGCATGGCACAGGACAGGTTATTCCAGATGGATTTGACAAGGAGGGCCATCAGGGGGGAGCTTTCCGAGATTTTGGGAGAGTCTCTAGTGCCTGTCGATAAGCTTTTCAGAACTATAACCGCAGGGAAATCCGT
This sequence comes from uncultured Thermodesulfobacteriota bacterium, assembly GCA_964506935.1. Taxonomy (GTDB): domain Bacteria; phylum Desulfobacterota; class Zymogenia; order Zymogenales; family Zymogenaceae; genus CAZDOD01. The sequence continues at coordinate 25,644 of CAZDOD010000001.1, forward strand.
TGAGGATTTAATGTCGATATATCCGCCGGAGATAATCTCCATCGTCGAGGCCTATGCCGCCGGTGTCAACTACTTCCTTGAAAATCATGACGGACCGCTTCCTGTAGAGTTTGCGATCCTCGGTTATGAGCCCGAACCGTGGGAGGCCTCAGACGGCATCGCAACCCACTACTACATGGCGTGGGACCTGAACAGTGCCTTCGATAACGAAATGCTCAATGACAGCATTATAAAGAAGGTCGGGGAAAATCTGGGGAGTGAGCTCATGAGCGATTATCCCAAGGGCTACCCAAACATCATCCACGGGAGCGAGACCTCCTCCATAGAGGGGAATATTAAGTTTCTTGAGACCCTAAATCTCGCCCGCAATGTCCTCAACACAGAGGGTGGAGGTGCGAGTAACAACTGGGTGATATCGGGTGGTAAGTCCGAGACGGGGGAGCCGCTGCTCGCAAACGACCCGCACCTGGGGCACGGGGCACCCGGAATCTGGTACGAGGCACACATCTCGACCCCGTCAATGAACGTTTCGGGATCGGTGCTTTCCGGAATACCATTCATTATAATAGGTGCAAACGATAACGTCGCATGGGGATTCACCAACGTGATGGTGGACGACGCCGATTTCTATATCGAGAAAATAAATCCCGATAACCCGAACCAGTACGAATACATGGGGCGCTGGGAAGATATGGAGGTAAGGGATGAGGTCATCAAGGTAAAGGGGGCCGACGATGTAACAACCCAGGTAAGGCTTACTCGCCACGGCCCAATCATTGATGATGTCAACGAGTACGACGAACCCGAGGGATATGCCGTCTCGATGAGATGGACGGCATACGAGAGCCTCCAGGCGCTTGAGGCCTTCTCTATATTAAACAAGGCGAAGGATATCGACGACGTCGAGAGGGCTGTCGAATATTTCAAGTGCCCGGGCCAGAACTGGGTCTATGCAGACGTCAATGGGAACATCGGCTACTGGGCGGCCGTCGGGATACCGATAAGGGTCGGATTTGACGGAAAAGTCCCCGTCCCGGGGTGGGACGGAAGGCACGAGTGGCAGGGGTATGTCCCGACAAAACTCCAGCCCCACATGAGAAACCCGAAGGAGGGGTGGATCGCCACGGCAAACAACAAACACGTCGGCGACGACTACCCATATGTAATCTCCCACTACTACGGCATGCCCGACCGTTATGTCAGGATAAAAGAGATGATAACCGAAAAGGATAAGCTCTCGATATCCGATTTTGAGAGGATGCAAGCCGATTTCTACGTAGTACTGGCCGAGGAGTGGGTCCCAATGATGGTAGAGGCGCTCAAAGATGCGGAACTTACCGACAAGGAGAAAGAGGCGCTGTCAGAGCTCGAGGCGTGGGATTATGTCGCAACCCCTGAGGGTGTGGCGCCCACAATCTTTCATGCCACGATCAACAACATGGTCGAAAATACATTCAAGAAGAGGCTCGGCGACGATCTATACATGCTCTACATCGATAACTACTATGTGACTTTCAATAGCATGAGGGATATGATCTCGCGCGGCGGATCGGAATGGTTTGACGATCCCGATACGCCCGAGGTCGAGGGTCTAGATAATGTCATCAAAAAGAGCTTTGTCGACGCCGTGGCATATCTCGACGACGAAATGGGCGGCAAGGTCAAAAACTGGGTATGGGGGGATCTCCACACCCTTACCCTTTACCACGCCTTCGGGAAGAAGTCGTCCCTAATGGGATTCTTCATGAACATCGGGCCGTACCCTATGGGAGGTAGCCTCGCCACTGTAAATCCACAGCCCTATAAACTAACAAATCCATGGGGTGGATATCACGGCGCATCGCTTCGCTACATCTTCGATATGGGCGACATGAAAAACTCGATTCGGGTGATCCCCGCGGGTATATCGGGAAACTTCATGAGCCCCCACTACGATGATCAGATCGATATGTGGCGCACCGTGACGTACCGGCCGTTTGTCCTTGACAGAGAGAAAGTCGAAGAGGATACGCGGTATTTACTCAAAATGAGCCCAGAATAAGGATTGGCATCTTTTTTACACCCCTCCTAATTGCGATTTTTTTTAGGAGGGGTGTTTTTATCTCTATCATCTACTTTGACATGACGGGGAAAAGCATTTATGATATAGACTGTATATGCGTAAAAGACTCAAAATAGCGTTCATCGCACTACTTTCGGTTGTCGCGGCATGTGTCCTCATCTATATTATCTTTGTGCCCAAAAGGCCTGCTTTTGCGCCAAGAACTATAGAAGGTGTCTTCCCCGGCGGGGAGGCGGCCTATATAAAGACCTCCGGGATGGTCGATATCTGGGAATCCATAAAAGAGACCAACTATTACAAGTCGGCGGGATATAAAAACCTCCTTAACCTCCCGCCGATCTTTGACATCATTAAGTTTCTGGAAGACAAGGATGAGATATATAAAAGGGGATCCAGTCCTGATATCCTGATGTATCTTCTCGGATATGAGTCGGCCCTCGGGATATATGTCAATGACGGGGTAGGGGCTAGTGATGGAGGGGGACGGCCGAACTACCTCTTCGTCTCGATCGTCCATCCGAATTTCCTCCTTATGGAGCGTCTCTTCGCCTTTTTTGATGAGGGAAAGCATACAAGGGAGACGACCTATATGGGCCTTCCGACGGTAGAGGTCGATACGGACGAGACCGGAAAGATACAATATATTCTGGACGGCGATTTTCTGATTGTCTCCGATGACCCCGATATCTTCGAGCGGGCCGTCACGAGGTATATCCATGGAGAGCGAAGGCCCAAAGACGATACACTCCGCCTCTTGGGAAAAGGTGTCAAAAGTAACACGATTATATCAGGCTTCATCTATCCTGAAAAATTTGGTGGCGAAATAGGTCTCCCTTTTCCGTTCGGGGGTGAGATAAAAGAATATATCCCCGAAGAACTCGTCGCCTTTGCATTAGATTACGAAAAGGATGAGAGGTTACTCTCGCTTGAGGCTAGAGGAGGTCTAAAGCCGTTTCCGATTGATACGGGAAGAGCAAAAAAGTCAACTGGCGACCTAAAGGACGATGAGCTTGCCTTGATATACTACAAGGAGATTCCACTCATAACGCCACTGTTTGGAGATCTTATCGTCGAAGATAAAAATTCCAATCCGAGTTCCGAAGTCATTGAAAATGATTTTTTTGTCGGGCTTTTCTGTGATCAAGGAAAATCCGAGGACCCGGGGGTCTTTCTATTCGGGGCCTCTAATTCGGCATTAAACGGTAATATTGAAAAAAATTTGTCGCTTGAAAAATACGATGTTGTTGAGGGGATAGAGGGGGGAAACACCATTTACTCTGCCGAGAGGGATGGTGTCGAGGAGTTCGCTTGGGCATATTTTATTAAAGGCGATACTATTTTTTTGATATTGGGGAAGGATTTTGAGTCAGTCGCAAATGCCCTAAACGATATACCGGAGACGGCGGTACATTACATGAAGAATGCAAAACCGGGGTTTTATATCGAGGCGTCACCAAAGAAGGTCTGGGACGAGGTTTCTACGTACCCCGAATACTTCAATCGGGTATTCAATGATCTTATCCTCCCCCACACACAACCTGAAGGCGCTCCTTGGGATCTTCAATTTATCGAGGGGCTATATCCGATAAAATCGCTATCGGCTTCTGCCAAGATCGATAGGGGCGAGGCAGCCCTTACGATCACAATGAAGATTGAAGATAAAGTTCAATAAAGTTTTGTCAATTTTATAGTTTTATAGGTAAAAAAATCAGATGGCTAAAAAAACTGTAGCAAAGAAAGGCTCAACGAAAAAAGGAACGAGGAGGGTCCGAAAAGACCCGGCCGTGAGGTACATCTTCGTTTTGGGCGGGGTCGTTCTGGCACTCGGTCTGATATCGCTTTTTTTCGATCTTCTGGGGAAGTGGTTTTTCACATCGATCATCTTGACCGTGCTTTCTCTGGGGGGATTTATATGGGGAAACCGCCTCTACGACTCTGGAGACGGGCCGTCCCCGGCCTTCGGGGGTGTTGTGATATTCGTAAGTGCGGTTCTCCTCGGACTTGATATCGTGAGCATAAATAAGATGCTCTCAGAACCGCTCCCTACGGCATCCTACATACTGTTTATCGCCACGGCCCTCTATTTCACCCTAGCGTATATATATGACAACCATCTGATTTTGATCCTCGCCCTTATCTCGCTATTTGGATATCTCGCCTACGTTGGAGGTGGTTTTTGGGGATGGCTCCCCTTCTTCAAGGGGGGGGTGAACTCCCATATATACATCGCCGTGGCATCCCCCTTTGTGATCCTGATGGGCCTTCTCCATGAGAGGTTCATAGATCGCTTGGGCAAAAAAATCGCCGATTTTGAGTTTTTCAGCCGCACATACTATTTCATCGGTTTTCTGTTTCTCAACACATCTCTTTGGATGCTCTCGCTTTTTGGCAGGAATCCGAAGCTCTGGAACAATCCCCCATCCCAATCGAGGGAGGAGCTCGTCTTCACGATACTCTTCTTTGTTGCCAATATCGCAACGGTTGTCTTCGGCGGGGTGAAGAGGGACAGGACCTTTATCACCTTCGGTGCGATATTTTTGACGATCAATATCTTTACACGCTTTTCCGATGTCTTCTTCAAGGACCTTGGGAGCTCGGCGACATTTATCATTGCGGGCGGGATACTCATAGCACTGGGCCTTATTCTGGAGAAGATGCTCAGAAAGAAATAGAGTTATCTGGGGTTATCTCTCGGTTCGACTAGGGCGGGATTTATAAGATACAGAAAAACCACCGATTCGATAAGGTCGGCAAAATTCCTTTATCTATTTTAGGAATTTATATAGTTCGAAGGCCAATAGATATAGAGGATCTTCGTCTTGATCTATCTCGGAAAAGCGGGGGATCTCCTGATAGAAGTAGTTATCCGAAACATCGTCGTTGACCCTTGACACCTCGCCACACAGGACGTCTTTCCCCTCGGCCCAAAAAGAGTGGTAGAGGTGTGAGGGGATCGTGAGGCTCTCGCCGGGCGTTAGCTTTATGACCTCTCCAGGACGGCACTTTTGGACACTTCCATCCCTTGAAACGGAAAAATCGTCTGATGAATAAGACCTCCCGTCGCTATCCGCCACATAAAGCTCAAAACACAGCGTCCCACCGGATCTATTTATGATATCTTCCATCTTCGACTTGTGGTAGTGGGAGGGGCAGGTCTGATCGTGCCTCAGATGGATCACCTTTTCGCAGTAGTCCTTGCCCCCGGTTTCTCTCTTTTTCGGGTCTCCGTTTCTTAGGGTAAAGAGCAAAAGCCCCGTTTTTTTAAAATCACCTAGTCCGAAGTCGGTGATGTCCCAGCCCAGCCCCACCTCGATGACCTCCCTTAGTTCATCTGCCCTCTTTTTCCACTCATCGGGCCTTATCCATGCGAATGGGGGGAGGTGAAAATTCTCCCCCCTGAAAAATTCTATGCTCTCTTCTATGATTCGGTTTATCTCGGAGCGCTTCAAAATATCACCATTTTTATTCGAGGGCGATTGCTCCCCCACACAAAATATCCCGAAAGAGACATCAAGGCTCAATATTTTTCGACGTCTTTTAAGACCCGTGCGAGATTTTCCGCCCAGACGGTGTAGCGATCCATCTCCTCGGGCTTTTTCATCATCGGCTGGATATCTATCCCGAAACCCGATGGTGATAGGGCGATATTCACAGGGTTCTTTCCGGGGTATGTCATCAGGCATGACATCACACCGGGGGACAGGACGATCCTTTTGGCCCCTTCCTCGTCCTCGGTAAATACGTTATAGATCTTTGCGAAGTCGGGGAAGGCTTCTTTAATATCTAGGATGGTGATGTTGCGTGCGCCGAATACGCGCTTCAGGATAAACTCGACCATCTTTTTGCCGAATTCCCCCCCTATAGGGACCCTGGGGGCGATAAAGGTTCGGCCGCTTGCCGGAAGCTCCATAAAGACGGTTATGAAGTGGTGGGCGTTGCCGGAAGTCGAACTTGATGAGGATGTCTGCTGTGGTTGCGGAAGTTGAGTATAGAAGTATGCCTCGCCGACCGAAAGCGGGAGCCGGACGATATCTTTATACCTCCCACCCGAAGGCACACCCAGTTTTTCTGTCAACTTGGTCTCGAGATCGCTTCCCGCATCATCGGGGAGGATGATGAGTCCTCGTGATTGGACAAACGAAGAGAAGGCCCTCTTCGATCTCTTCGAGAGATAAAAGACGAGATACAGGGCGAAAAGGAAGATGACCAGTGCGGCGATGAAAATAATCGATGGATTTAAATCTGCCAAAATAAACACCCTCCGACTTTTTTGAGTTTTTTTGAATATCTAATTAAAAATCGACGAGCACAGATTCACTTTGGATTTTCGGGCACCTGACACCGATACATCTCCCCCCTGAAAACCTTTTTTACTTTGCCACCTCGGCCCAGGCGTCCTTTATAACGACATCGCCCCGGTCGACCACGGATTCGAGCCCCACGATCATGGAATTTCCCTTGTCCTCTTTGAGCCAGCCCGTGGTGGTCACGGTATCGCCGGGGAGGACGTTTCTGGAAAACCTGACCTTCAGCTTCTTGAGCTTATTCGGGTCGCCGCCGTTGACGTTATCGACGACCGACTTCTGGACGAATGCCATTGTGCAGAGGCCCTGGAGGATTATTCCGGGAAGTCCCACCTTTACCGCGAAGTCGGGATCTATGTGGATGAGGTTGTGGTCGCCGGAGGGCTCGGCATAGATATATGTCTGGCCCTTCTTTACCTTCATGTCCTCGGTAAAGAGGATCTTTCCCCTGTCGTCTTTTTCTTCTTCGGTTTTTTTCTTCTTGGGGGCCTCGGGATTTCGCTCGAAGAGGCCTATGACCTGGCTCACCACGAGGTCTCCCTTCTCGTCAACTGAATCAATCTTTACCTCAAGGAGCTCACCCGTCCCCTTGTCGATGATGTCCTTTACAGTCGACGTGATTTTGAGCTTCGTATCCGGGATCAGGGGCTTTTCCCATTCAAAGAGGTGTTCGCCGTGGACGACATAGGCCCAGTTGATTCCGAGATCCGGGTCCTGAACTGCCTGCATGACACCTTTGCCGCCGATATCCTTGCTCACCGCATAGAGCGGCGGGGCCACGATGCCGCCGGGCCTGGCTCCATCGATATATGCCTCGTTCGGGTCGTTTGTGGCAAGTGCGTAAAACAACGCCTCCCTTTTGACCACCTCTCCTTCCGTCGGTCCATATTTCTTTCCGATCAGGTCTCGATTCATCGCCATAATACCACTCCTTTTATTTTCCTATATGTAATTAATACTCCGCCATAAAATTTATCAAATATCGATTTGTGTGTCAAGGAGAAGGGAGATTATCCTCGTTTGTCCCAAGCTGTGATTTGAGCCAATTGAGGATGTCGCCTGTGACTCTATGGTCGATCTCGATCGATGAGGCCCCTTTTTTCTCCCCCTCCGGTTCGGCCGCCCCGAGATTGTGGCCGAGGTCGGGATATGTTATGAGGGTAACGTCGATGGTTCCCGATTCATTTAAAATATCGAATATCAGCTTTGCATTGTAATCCCCAACGACGAAGTCTCTTTCGCCATGGAGTATGAGGACGGGGATAGATATATCATCGATGTAGTCTTGTGGGTCCAATTTCGCGTGTCCCCTAAAGTGTCCGAGATAAATCTCTCTCGATGGGCCTTCGCATCCGGAGAAAAGATAGGTGTCTTCCGGGTTCTTTTCTATTTCGGAAAACATCTCCTCATATGCCTTTACATATTCTTTCTTTTCTTTTAGGCCGAGCGGCAGGTTTTTCGCACCGACCATTGCATCATGGATGAAGATCTCGGATATCTTATCTCCCGGTGAAGACAGGAGGACGAGCCTTTTTACTTCGCTGTTTCTTGCGGCGGTGATGATCGACAAAAGCCCTCCCTCGCTGTGCCCTAGGAGGACTAGACGTTCGGGATCGGAGCCAGCTATTTCCAGTGCCTGTTCAATTGCGGCATTTATATCCTCGAGGAGGAGACCGGGCGTCCTGTCGTAGTAGCTCCCGCCGCTGTCACCACAACCGCGCTTGTCCCACATAAATGATGCGATGCCGATTTCTGAGAGTCGTTCGGCGAGCTCGGAATATATCCCCATGTAGCTCCACCTGTGGGGGCCGATGCCGGCTACCATGACCACGACGGGAAATTTATCAGCGGAAGCGACGTTTCCGTCTATATCCTGTGGCAGAAAATAGACTCCGTTGAGCCTCGTCCCATTTCCGCCGAAGAATTCCACTTTTTTTATTTCTGATTTTTCCGGGACATCCCGAAAGAGTCTTGATGGGATATCGGGCGTTTCATCCGCGAGGACATAGAGGGTACGTGTGTTTGGAAACCAGATTCTCACGGGATAGTCGCTCCCCTTTTTCCCGTAGATTGTTGCGTCAATGAAAAAATCTTTCGACTTTTCCCCGGAGATGTCAATCTCTATCTCCCCGTCGTTCTCATCTACATTGATATCTACCCCCTCACAAAAAAGATAGGGCGATAGCGTCGTGACGAGGGCTAAAATGTCGTCCGTGTCACCGAGGTTAACTCTTCTTGCGACCTCAATCATCGCCGAGACCTCTTCTGGAAAGATGATTATGTCGGGGATGTCTTCGATCTCCCCGAATTTTTTAAAACCGATTGCCGAGTCGTAGATGAAGGCGTAACTGTCACCCCCGCAATCTGAGAGATCATCGACAATAAACGATTCAAAGTATCTGTCTTCGGGATTCATCACGAGGCTCTTCGCCTCAAAGCTGCAGGTATCGAGTTTTTCTCCATCGTAGATGATATCGCAAAAGATCTCTTTTGGGTTTATCGCAAATGGGAAAAATGATTTGGAGGATATCTTCTCACCTCCGGAAAAGGTTGATATTTCTACCTCCTCGTAACCGACGATATTTCCACCGCGATAGATTTCATAGGTCTCAGAGAGTGAATTTCCGGGACGGTAAAAAACCGAGACCGAGATTACAAGGATTGCGATCAAACAGAGATAAAAATTTCGTTTCACCTTTTCACCTTAAATATCTCATGTGATAATTAATATTAGCATCCAACTTTATCGGTAAAAAGTCAAGGATTCTCGGCTCCAACCGATTTTTTTGTGAAATTGACATAGATTTTGCGCTGTGTTAATCTGGATCCTAGAGTTTCATCCAATAGAGGAGGTGTTTTCTTTGAACAGGGTAAAGGTAGGCTATCTATTTATTCTCATCCTGGTCTCGGCGGCCTTGGTTATATCATGCAAAAAGCCCATGACCGATGAGGAGGTAATCAAACAGATCATCATCGATACGGGAGATCTTGCCGAAAAGAAGGACATCAAAGGGATCCTGTCATATGTCTCCGAATCATACAAAGACGCCGAGGGATATGGCCGAGACGACATAAAGGGTATCCTGTTTGTTTACTTTAGGCAGCATGAGAGGATTGGGGTCTATGTGAGGCACGTCGATGTCGAGGTCGGGGGGGATTCGGCCGAGGCCATCGTCAAGCTCATCTTCACCGGCGGGGAGGAGCCGGAGGGCGTCGGTGATGTCGTCCCGAGTTCGGGAAGTGGCTACCAGCTTGATTTGAAGTTAAAGAGGGAGGATGGAGACTGGATGGTGGTGAGGGCTAAATGGACCGACATCGGATTTGTGGAGGCGCTTTAAATCTCCGTTGTTTATTTGATATGAATCTGTCTTAGTCAGGGGTGGGATTTTAAAAAATCGAAGAGGCCCCTCACACTTTATCGCGCCTCTTTTCGCTCCCGTCTATGGTCGATCCAAACCTCAGCTTTCTGGGATCGGTCTTCTTGTCAAATTTTTCGGGGTCGCAAAAGACGTAGGGGAGCTTATCCAATCGGGCCTTAAAATCGACGCCTGACGCTCCCCCTTTAAGTATCTCGCTCTCTGCGTTATCGCCGAAACGGCTCTCGTCTGCAACCTCGACCTTTTCCTTGATTAGTTCGAGATATTTTTCGTTTATCTCATAACCGATCGAGTTTCTATTTAGCATCCTTGCCGCCAGCGTGGTTGTGCCGCTGCCTAAGAAGGGATCAAGGACGGTATCCCCGACGAAGGAAAACATCTTGATCAGCCTCTTCGGGAGCTCTGTGGGGAATGCCGCGATGTGACCGTCCTGCCTCTCACCCGGAAAATTCCAATGGCCGTAAAAATACTCGTTCCATTCCTCGATCGTGAGCCTTGACTCTTCCTTTGTCTCTTTATCTACCTTCGGGGAAGTTCCGATCTTTTTGAAAATCAGGATGAATTCGTAGTCCAGTTTTATTATCCCGTTTCTCGGATATGGATAGGAGCCCATGATTGTAGCACCGCCCGTGGTGTTGGTCGTGGTGACCTTCTGCCATATAACGGCCCCCATGTAGTCGAAGCCCTTTGCCTCGCAGAATTTTATTATCTCCGTCCTTATCGGGATAACCTTGTATCTCCCGTAATAGACCGATCGGGCGAATTGGTCGCCGATGTTGATACAGAGCCTGCACCCCGGATGGAGGACTCGGTGACATTCAGACCAGACTAAGTTGAGGTTATTTATATAGTCTTCATATGTGTCATTGAAGCCTATCTGGCCGTCGTGGCCGTAGTCCTTGAGTTGCCAGTATGGCGGAGATGTTATCACGAGGTGGACGGAGGCGGATTCGACCTCCCCCATCTCCCTCGAATCTCCGATAATTATCTTATGATTGGTTGTCATTTTTTAGTGAATCTTAAAGGAAAAAAGCTGTTTCGGCCCGATCGGCTTTTCCGACTCTAAAAACTCGAATGGGTAAAGGGGCTAAAAGGCCGCCTGACCCCGATTCAATCAACCACCCCGTCACTTCCCCGGATCGATCTTGTAAGACCTCATCTTCTTGTGTAGGTGGCTCCTCTCTATCCCGAGGGTTTTTGCCGTCTGGGAGATGTTGAAATCGTTCTCTTTGAGCTTCTTTTCAATGAAGATGCGCTCAAATTTCTCCCTTGCCTCCTTTATGTCGTCAAGGCCGAAGAGGTCTTCTCCAATAGACGGGGCAGTTTTGCTTTTTATATATGCGGGGATGTCTTCTGTTCCGATTACGCTGTCGGGGCACATGATTATGAGTCGCTCGACAATGTTTTTGAGCTCCCTTATATTCCCCGGCCAGCGATAGAGCTTGAGGACATCCATAGCCGAGTCATCGATTACCTTCTGTCTCCTTTTATCCTCCTTGGCCAATTCATCGATGAAGTGGCCGATGAGTAGCGGTATGTCTCCGGCCCTCTCCCTTAGGGGCGGTACGAGTAGCGGGATGACATTAAGGCGGAAGTATAGGTCTTCCCTGAAGCTCCCCGCCTCTATTCTTTTTAGGAGGTCCTGGTTCGTGGCGGCGATGACCCTGACATCGACTTTGATCGTTTTTGTCCCCCCAACCCGCACGAAGCTCTGCTCCTGGAGTATCCTTAATATTTTTGCCTGGGTCTTGAGGCTCATATCGCCGATTTCATCGAGAAATATCGTCCCACCGTCCGCGGCATCAAATTTCCCCGGTTTTTTTGTAGACGCTCCCGTGAACGCCCCCTTCTCGTGCCCGAAGAGCTCGCTCTCGATCAGCTCTTCCGGTATGGCTGCGCAGTTTACGTCAACGAAGGATCCATCGCTCCTCTTGCTCATGGCAAATAGGGTCCTCGCCACCAGCTCTTTGCCTGTGCCGTTCTCCCCGCTGATCAGGACGTAGCTGTCGTTGGGCGCCGCCCTCTTGATATCTTCCTTAAGGGCCTTTATGGGAGGGCTCTCGCCCACTATCTTGTAGCTTATATCGAAGCGCTGGCGGTAAAGTGAGACCTCCTTTTCGAGGCTCTTTTCCTTCAAGGCGTGGTCGATCGTGATAATAACCTTTTCCAAGGATAGCGGTTTCTCGATGAAATCATATGCCCCGAGTTTTGTCGCCTTTACGGCGGTCTCGATGTTTCCGTGTCCTGATATCATGATTACGGAGACATCCGGAAATTCCTCCCTGACCTTCGTCAGCACCTCCATCCCGTCCATCTGGGGCATCCAGATATCCAAGAGCAACAGGTGAGGCCTCTCGGTCTCGACAAGCTCCAGCGCCTTTTCACCGTCTTCTGCCGTGAGGACGATATATCCCTCGTCGGTTAGAGCGCCGGAAAGGGATTTTCTGATGCTCTCCTCGTCGTCTACTATGAGAATCCGCTTTTTCATAGAGTGCTCACTGGGAGTTCTATCGTAAACTTCGTGCCTTTTGGTTCATTATCGGAAACCCTTATGTAGCCGCGATGATCCGAGACGATGGTATTCACGATGGTAAGGCCGAGCCCCGTCCCCGTCTTTTTCGTGGAGTAATAGGGTTCAAAGAGGCGTTCCTTTACATCCGTTGGTATGCCGCGGCCGGTATCGGATATGACGAGATTTGCCGTATTCAAATCCTTCCTAAAGGAGGTCTCTATTTCTATTTCACCATCTCCGTCCACCGCCTCCACGGCATTCTCCAAGAGGTTTATAAGCGCCCTCTTTATCTGCTCCTTGTCGAGTTTCATCTTCGGGAGATTTTTGTCTTCAATGAACCGATAAGTAATGTCTTTGTGGGCGTCCTTATAGAGGGAAAGGGTCTCTTTTACGATTTTGTTGAGGTGGTTTAATACGGGCTTTGCCGCCGGGAGCCTTGCGAAGTGGGAAAACTCATTGACCAGAGTCTTCATCTCATCAACCTGTGTAATGATAGTCCTTGTGCACTCATCCAAGACCTCACCGTCATCTACCAGCTTATCGAGGTATTTTTTCCTTATCCGTTGGGCCGATAGCTGTATGGGTGTTAAGGGATTTTTGATCTCGTGGGCTATTCGCCTCGCCACTTCACGCCAGGCGGCCATCCTCTGTGCCCTCATCGCCTCGGTTATATCGTCGAAGACCGCCACTATGCCAATGTAATTTCCATCCTCGTCAACAAGGTTGTTGGCGTTCGCCATCAGGATGAGTATCCTGTCTTCGAGTGGGATCTCGACCTGACGCTGGATGTAGCCGTCCTTTGATCTCTTTAGCTCTTCCATTAGACCAATGATTATATGGTAGTGTTTCGGCTTGAGGACCTCCGTGAATGGGCGGTTCATTACCTTCTCGGTCTTGATCCCGACCATCCTCTCGGCCGATCTATTGATTGTAGTGATGATTCCATTCTCATCAATAGATATTACACCTGCGGCGACATTTTTCAGGACTATCTCCATGTACATTCTTCTCTGCTCAAGCTCCAAGTTCGATCGGGATAGTTCGTTGTATGCCCTCTCGAGCCTCCTCGACTGGGTCTTGAGATCCTGGGTCATCTTGTTGAAGGAGTCGACGAGGGTCCCGACTTCGTCGCTGACGGAGACATCGACAAAGACTTCGAGATCACCGCCGGCGACTTTCCTTGTGCCTTCGGCAAGGAGTCCGATCGGACCAGTTATACCCTTGGCAAGGTAAAAACCGAGCCATGTTGCGGTGAAGACTACCAGTAGCGCGATGGCTGAAAGCGTGATGAGATAACTCACGACGATGGATTCCTTAAAGAGCTTATTCCTCTTATATTCCTCGAGGAAGCGGCTTGTCTCAATCATCTTTGCCATCATCGACTTCGGCACAAAGTTGGCGGTCATCACCACGGCTTTCACCCCTTCCTCCGCGGTCAAGGGGTAAAGCGCCCATACTACATCTCCGTATCCTGTCGTCTGGATCGTCGATACCGGCTTTCCATCCAGTGCCTCTTTGAAGAGGCTCGAATTCAGATGTTCGAGGGCCATCTTCGGGATATCTTCACTGACCGATGATGTGAGTTCCTCCATTTCCGGGGAGAATATCTTGATCAGCCCGAGACCACTTATATTTCTCTGCTTGTCGACATAGCTCTTGAGGTTTTTTCGATTCTCACTTTTGAGGAGACCTGAATTTGCCACCTCATTGCCTATTTCTTTGGCGGCGCTTAGGGCCTTGTCTGTGGACAGGGTGTAGTAGGTCTGGGCTATATCCAGCGAGCCTTCGAGGGAGTTCTCGACCTGAATGTTGAAAAACTTATCCATGCTGCCGGAGAAAAAAAGCATGGCGGCAAGAAACATTACGAGGGTGGGAAAGAGTGTGAGGCCGGCGAAACTCAATACGAGCTTCGTCCTGAGCTTCGCTCCTTCAACATTCTTCCTCCTCTCAAATATGAGCTTTACGAAGTTCCTGATGACGAGAAATATCACAAGTATCAGGAGGATGATATTGATATCTATCAGGGCGATCAGCAGGATGTTTTCGCCGACACCTATGTCGAGGTCCTTCTGGGTGAGGACGGTACCAAGGATTGTCAAGACTACGATGACTACGGTGGCGACGACTATTATAAATCTCTCTCGTCGCCACTTAGCTTCCTCGGAGGGAGATCTCGGATGCTCCCTTTTTCTATCTATTCTTTTCATCGTTAGAATCTAAAATTAATATACAAATTCCTCCACATACCATTTGGTCTCGAACCTCCAGAGATTCACGAAAAATAGGACATAATGCAAAGACTCCGGTATATCAACCTTGTCCAGCTCTCCCTTTATCCCAAGGTGGTATGTCTCACCCTTTTCGAGCATATGAAGGGAGACCAGAGGATAGAATTTGACCCTTGCCATTATCCTCTTGGCATTCTCGAGATCCTTTACCACAACAGGTTTTTCCCCCTCCTCTTCCTTTATGATTGTGTACTCCTCCATGAGGGTATCATATTTAATGGTATGCCTGAAGGTTTTGCTCACTACATTTGCGTCAAACCATATACCTTTTAGCTTCTTCATATTGACATTAAAAGTAAAGGTTGTGGGTATGCCGCTCTTTATCACTTCATCTATCTCGGCCGTGTAACATCCATTAATGTTAAAATAGATATAGACCGTGTTCTGGTATGTCGTGATAACGACATCCGTGATCGAGGGCTCCTGGGCCTTGGCAGTGCTTGCCAAAAAGAGCACGAGAAGTATTGTTAAGACAATGTGTCGAGGTTTCATAGCTCGACTATCTCATATGGTTTTTGTTCGGCCAGCTTAGAAACAAGTTTGTGGTTTAGGCGGTGTCCTGATTTATATGCCGTAAATTTTCCGACAATCGGCATGCCGAATAGTGCCAGATCCCCAATGGCGTCGAGGCACTTGTGTCTCACACATTCGTCGGGGAACCTGAGCCCCTCGGGATTGAGCACACCTTCGTCATCGATCACAACCGCGTTTTTTAAGGATCCGCCCTTGGCGAGGCCTTTTTTGCGCATTTCGTCGACATCCGCGAGTAGGCCGAATGTCCTGGCGGGCGCTATTTCGATTTCAAAGAAATCCGGGGTGAGCTCAAAGGCGAAGTGCTGTGTTCCTATATGGGGATTTTCGTAGACGATCGTATAGTCGATAAAAAGCCCTTTTTGTGCGGGTTCAAACTTCGCCCACGAGTCACCGGATTCTACCCTTATCTCCTGTGTGATCCTTGCAGCTAGTTTTTTCCCGCCGGCATCAACGATCCCATCTGAGTTTATCAGGTGGACAAAAGGGGCGGCACTTCCGTCGATTACGGGCACCTCCGGGCCGTTAATCTTGACCGTCACGTTATCTATGCCAAGGGCATATAACGTCGCCATGAGGTGCTCGACGGTCGAGACGCTCGCCTCACCCTCTATAATCGTTGTGGCGAGCACCGTATTCTTAACCCTCGAATGGTGGGCGGGTATCCTGATATCCCCGAGATCACCACGTATAAATATGATCCCATCTCCCGCATCTGCGGGTAGGATGGTTATTTTGACTCTGCTCCCTGTATGTATCCCTACATCTTCTAAGGAAATCTCTTTTTTTATAGTCCTTTGGTGCATTTGAGATATTATATATCTCTTGATTTGACCTTACAAGCCTTTTTTCCTGTAAATCAGGGCGTGATTCTAACCGGCCTTTCCGTAAAAGAATTTGCATGGATGGATATAAAGCGCTGGGGGTCTCGGTAATAGCCGCTGTCTTCCAAAAAGGGGATAAATGTTAAGGTGGGGTTTTTAAGGGTCAGATTTATTTTTGATACGAATTCTATCGATCCTTTTCTCGCCTCAGACAGGGTGGAGATGAAAATCACCTTTGCGTAATTTCTCGCCGATGCCTCACTGATAACGGGACCCCAGATATAGCCCCGCATAGGATCTGAGGGGGAAAGAAAGGGCTGATTGTGGGTGAACCTTTCGGACAGGTTCAACCTGTGCTGCTCGATCTTGAGGGGAGGGGCGGCCATGTATAGGGTAAGGGGCATTTTCTCTTTGGATTCTGTCGCCTCGCTAAAGGCGATGTGATGTGCGTAAGATTCAAGGTCGTCTATCTTCCCGAGGGGGGTCTCGGCCGAAATGTGAAATGTCCAGAACGGTATGTAATGGGGGTTTTTAACATCCCCCGAATAAAAGAGTACCCGCATCGGTTTTAATCTTCCGCCGCTCTCCTCCCAGAGATTAAGGCACATCCTGCACAAAAAAACCTTATCCTCCCTCCCGATGCCGACATCGCCACCGCAGCGGGGACATCTGAGCGGCAGGAGCGAAAGCGAAGGCCGATTAGCCAATGACAATTTCCTCCTCCTCCCATGGCCTGATAAAGAACCTGTTGAGTGATGACAAAAATTGTTTTTTCTTTCCTAAAATCAGTGGGGCGGTTATTAGAAAAAGGAACACCAGCATGCTTATCATCGGAAACAGGGTCAAGAAAAAGGCAAAAACAGATAGGATTAATATCCCCGGAACTATGTTTGTCCTTTTTCTCTTCGGGAGTCTCGCCTTGATGATGTTTCCCCTTATCCCGTCCACGACCACCCGTATGGCTTCGCTGCCGTAGAGAAACCGTACGATCCAGAGGGGATAATAGATTTGGGAGAGATCTTCAGATATCTTGTTCGCCTCAAAATATGTCAGTGGAAATCCCGTGGGCCTTGCCGATGAGGAAAGCGCCGCCCACGCCTCTCTTGAGGCCGCTCTCGGGTCTTTGACCGCATCGAAGACCATCCATTTCGGGCTTATCAGGGCTGGGTTGAAGATGTGAAGCTCTAGGACGCTAGACTGGGTGGAGACGCCGAACATTCCGAGCTCGGTGACGTTGAGGGCGGGGGTGAAATAGTTTATCTCTTTAGAGTAGCATCCCGTTACCTTCTCCCTCGGAATCTTGGGAATGATGACCTCTCCATCTTCGGTCTGCATCCCGCCGGAAAGGACTTTTGCGGGTTTTTCGCCTATATACCACCCGCCCCCCTTTATCTTTACCTTGTAAAAGGGGACATAGACGAGTTTTGCATCGATGAGGCGGACGACCATTCTCGCCATCTCATCGGTCTCCTTTTTCTTTACGAGGTTTTTGACAACGCCGATTGCCTGAGGGCGCTCGATCATTTTGGGGATGTAGAAATTTTTCAGGCCACCGCTTCCCACCACGATGTGGGAGAGCCCACAGTGTTTGCAGCTTACCTTTGTGTATCCCTCGATAAAAGATATCCCGGAGCCGCACGAAGGGCATATGACCGCTATCGTGAAGTTTCTGTTCTTCTTTCCCTGTTCGGTGATTTCTGTTTCTTTCAAGGTAAAGGAAATTCTATTGATTATCTAAAAAATCAGTTATTTTTGCCCTTCTCGATTATCCGTCTTGATATCAGAATGAGTATGGCGGCCGCAGCCCCGATCGCAAAGCCTTTTATCAGAGGAGAAGAAAAGATGGTTCCGAGTGTGATAAATATCCCGAAGGCGAAGGTGAAAAAGATAATCGGCCTGTAATCGACTTTATCCCCACCGACGGCGGGGAGGGTATCGGAATATATCCTCGTGGATTCCCCGGCAAGTAGTGCGTGATGGACGGCCCCATCGAGCCCAAAATCGATAAAGTAGATCGGGAGATAGACTAGCCATAGTCTCTCCACGTTCCTATCAGACTCCCCTTCATCTCTCGTCCATAGCGATGCCATCTCAGGCTCTATTGTCGGGGGACTTACCTTCTCACCCGGAAATATCCCCTCCTCGAAATATTTCAGGTCTCCGGCGGGTATCTTTACAGAAGATATCTCGGTGTGGATGGTCTTTGCGCCGGGCTGGGTCTTTGTGGTCCCGTCATGAAAGGTGATGTGCCAGACGGGAAAATATCTGAAGTCTATCTTTATGTCTTTCGGGGCGGATCTTATTTTGTTTTGCTTTAGCCTTGCCGAAAGGGCACCGGACGCCCAAATGTCGTTTCTGGCGTGCTCCAAAAAAAAGCATTGAAAGGTTCGATCTCGCTCGAGGATGAGGGAAGACCTACAGTGCGTGCATGTCAGAAACCTCTTGTCCTTGTCTATCTTTATCTTTGCCCCGCACTGGGAGCACGTCACTATCATCTGTTCTCAAGACTCGGCATGTAAAGAAAAGGGTTTTTTGCCTACTTTTCGACCTTCTCGCCGCACTCGGTGCAGAACTTTGTCCCGTCGGGGAGCTTGGCCCCGCACTTCGGGCATTTCACCTCCTCGCCCACCTTTTTCCCGCATACGGAGCAGAATTGGGCCTCGGGCGGGAGGTCCTTTCCGCAGTGCTGGCACTTGTTCACGACGACCATCTGAGTTCCGCAGCTCGGACAAAAGCGTGAGTTCAACGGCACCTCGGCATGGCACTTTCGGCAGTTTACGTATCCCTGCTTCTTGATTTTTTCCGGCGACGCCTCACCTTCCATCATCGTTTTAAAAAGCATCCCCGGAACCATCATCCCGAGGCCCGCTCCAACGCCGACGCCCATTCCGGCGGCCGCCCCTGACGCCACCGTGCCTGGTGCTGCTCCCGTCCCGGCGCCCTCGGCCCCCGGCGCACCGGCGCCCGTGCTCAGGGCACCCATGGCCCTTGCCGCCTCGAACTTCAGAAACTGGTTCATGTCGCCGACGACGCCCATGCCTGTCTTTTCATCGATGACCTTCTGCACCTCGTCGGGCGGGGTAATCTCGTTGATAAAAAAATCAATTAGCTCTATTCCGTATTTATCGTAGTCTTCTTTGAGCCTGACTTTTGCAACCACCGACAGCTCGTCATAGCTCTGCGGGAGGTCGAGGATGCTCTTCATGTGCTCTCCCAATAGGTCGTTGAGGCGAGAGACGATGACGTCCCTCAGATACCCCGATATACCCTCGGTCGTCATCATCCCTTTTGTGGCAACGAGGGTGTTGATGAAAAGCAAAGGCTGGGTGATCCTCATCGTGAAGTTCCCGTATGCCCTGAGCCTTACAAGCCCGAATTCGGAATCCCTGAAGGCGACGGGGTTCCTCGTGCCCCACTTCATGTCGGTGAATATCCTCATGTTTATAAATAGCACCTCACACCTGAAAGGGCTCTTAAACCCGAAGGGGAGCGACAGGACTTTTGTGAGTATCGGGAGGTTCATCGTGGTGAGTGTGTGTCTTCCTGGTCCGAAGACGTCGAGCCCTTTTCCGTCCCTGAAAAACACCGCCGTCTGGTTCTCCCTGACTACGAGCTGGGATCCCAGCTTGGTCTCCCCGGAGCCGGACTCCGGGACGCGGTGGACCATTTCGGTTTCATCCTCAAAGAAATATTCAATGACATCTAAAAACTCGGCCATATATTAAATCCTCCTTGTTTATACGCTTTCATCTTCCCCGCCCGCGCCCTTCGTCACGGCATACTTCCTGTCCTCAAAGACGCTCTCCATGTCCTCGGCGAAGGCGGAAAGGGCGGCTATCTCCCCCTTGGTCTTATCATCGTCGCCCAAAACATCCTTTATTCCCTTAAGTCTCTTATCCATCTCCTCGATCCTTCGCAGTATATCGAGGTCGTAGTTGTAGAGTGCCCTAAGCTCCTCATCGAGGATCTTCACTCGGTCGAAATAACCGGAATATCCGTGGGAAGTGAACTTGATGGTATCCCTCAATTTGTCGAGCTTTCTCGATAATCTATCGAGCTTGTCGAGGCCCTCGAGGCTTTTCGACTCGGCCTTTTCCTCCATCACCTTCATGACGGCGCCCTTTAGGTGGTCGAATCGCTCGGCGATGTGCTCCCTGATGATTTTGTCCCGCTCCCGGGCATTTTCCCTTTTTAAGTAGTGGCCGATCCCGGGAACATATTCCACGACCTCTTCGAGTGTCTTTGCCAGCCCGCCAGATATCCCCTCCCAGAATACACCCTTCTCAGGCATGTTGTCCTCCAATAATTATTTTCTAAACAGCATAAATATCAGGCTTATGATTACGCTGATAATTATCATACTTACGATAGGAAAGTAAAATGTAAAATTCCCCTTTTTTACAAATATATCTCCGGGGAGCTTTCCGAAGAGGGGTATCTTGTCGTGAAAGGTGAGCATTACGCCCAAAAACAAAACAACGATGCCGATGACGATTAGGGCCTTTCCTATCTCGTTTATCTCCCCGAAATCTCCCATCGGTGTCTCCTGTATCCTTCAGGATTTTTAGATTCCCTCAAAGGCGACCCAGAAGGGGGAAAGCTCCCCCCTGTGGCTTATCGGGACGGCAACGGGGTGGCTGAGCGGGAGGTCCACTTCGGCGAAGAACGAGCTCCCGTCGTACATAAAGATATAGGCCCTGAACTCATATGGCACCCTCCTCCTCTCGAGGCCGATCACCAGGCTCTCGCCGGGCTCGACCCTACCCATGAATATCTCATCGACGACGATGTTTAAGGGAACCGGGCCTGATGACGGCGGGGCGACGTCGGTGTCGTTGTAGACCCTGCCGAGGACCAGGTTATCGCCGTCCTGCGTGACCCCTACGAAGGGGTGGATTAAAAGGATTGCTAAAGTAACTATTGCAGTAAAGGATGTGATAAAGGCTTTTTTTGGTATCTTCATCTTATCTCCTTTTTTTAAATTCGCTATTTTCCTAAAGACATCTTTTGGTCTCTTTGCTCTTTCTCGTAAAATTTTTTCAGGCTCGATATCTTTTTTTGGTATCTCTCGGCCTCGCTTATGATGCACCCGCAGTATTTCTGGCGGTAGATTCCGGCCTCGCGCGATACCC
>CAZDOD010000002.1:0-44198 GCA_964506935.1 uncultured Thermodesulfobacteriota bacterium
TCGGGGGTAATAGATCGTAGCTATGCCCCAAATGAAACGGGGTCTTGATATCAAGACCCCGTTATTAAAATAAACTATGATTTCGCCCGCCGCCCCCTTTATCCTACTTCCTCCTTACCTTCTTCTTCGACATCACGGGGACATACGACCATCCCGATTTTGTGATGACATCGATAAGCGGTCCTTTTATGTTGTTTACGTCAAAGGAATATTTATATACCTTGCCGAAAGACGAGGGTTTGGCCTCCTTGAATGCGTATGCCGTCCCGAATTCCTTTTGGACCATTGTCCTCCCCTGAAAGCTTGATTTGGAATAGTTGATGCTCGGAACGCCCGCCTTCCAGCTTACCTCCCCGATCTCCTCCAGTGCCCTCACCTCATTTTCCGGCTCCGAGAGGAGGAGGTAAATTCGGTAGGTCTTTTCGAGCCCCGCCTTGGCGAATATCTCGTACCACTCGGCGTCGACCACCTTGAGCTCTACGAGTATATCGGTCTCGTCCGATCCCGAAAGCTTAAACGGAACCTTTTCACCCCCGAGGGCCATGATCTTTTTCGCGAGTTCGTCTTTCGAGACCGGAGCGACGCCGGCATCGGGCCGCTTTATCCCCTTTATGGCATCCATAAAACCCATGTCAGCCTCCCAATACTTTTCTTAATATTATAGAAACACCAATGACAACAAAAAGCCCCCCGGCGATGTAGCTGATAATGTCGGCCGGGACGTATTTTGCGATCACGCCGCCGAGGAGTACCCCCAGAAGTGAGGTGAGAAACAGGGCAAGCACTGCGCCCGACAGAAGCGATACCAAACCTTCGGGATTTTCGACGGCAAACGCCATGACGAGAAGCTGAGTCTTATCCCCCAATTCCGCAAGGAAGATGGCCCCAAATACCGTGAAAAATAGCTTTAAGTCCATTTTAAAAATCCCACAAAAATCAGGTTAAAATTGCGAATATTTTTGGAAAATCAGATAAAGTCAAGCCCCCGTTTGTGACCTTCCCCGGTGTTGTTCACACCCCGATTCTCTTGTGATCTAGAACTTGGCCTCTTTTATATAGAGATCGAGTATCTCCCGGGCGGTCTTCTCGTCCAGTTTGCCGTTCATTGACGGCGTCTCGAAAAAACGCTTCGGAAACGAAAGCTTCTTAAAGTCGAATCCCATATCCCTCTTGAGCTTATTCTTAAGCCTCCAGATGGTCTCTCCCTTTGCGGTGAGTTCATTGGGCGATGTCTTTATTCCGATAGAGGCGAGTGCCTCTGTAATAAGATCCTTATCTCCGTAGATCTTTCTCGCAAACAGGCAGATGTGTAAGGATGTGAGCATGCACCTGTCTATCTCTTCTGTGATCAGAGACTCCACGAGTTTCTTCTTGTCAAGGTCCTGCATCGATTGGTCAAGGGAGTATCCGGCGTTGTCGAGGTGGGAATGCCTTGCCCCGACGGATTGGCCGATCATGGAGCCGTAACCGGTATGGTAACCCGTCATCTCGTGTCCGCCGAGGACCATGGCGAAATCCTCGCCGCCGTATTTTTTTGAGAGCTCGGCCAATCCCAGTCCCACATCGCGGTAAAAATCGTTTTGCCTCCCAACGATTTTGTCGATGATGGAAAGATACGCATCTGTATCTCCAAAGTCGATATCCACGCCCAGAATCTCCTTTTTGAGGAGACCCTTTTTTGACATTTCGGTAATCCATGCCAGTATCACACCCGTGGACATGGCGTCGAGGCCGTATTCCTCAACGGCGTCTATGAGCTTTAGGATGTCGCTTTTATCGCCCACCCCGATCATGCTCCCGAGGGCGAAGATCAATTCGTAGTCGTAGCCGACGCTGGCAAACTTGGTCTCATATCCCGGGCCATACTCAGTCCTTAAGAGTCCTATATGGATGCACCCCACGGGGCAGCCCGAGCATGATAGCTTCCTTAACAGGAGCTCTTCGGCAAATGAGATTCCGTCGACCTCTTTTGCGAACTCAAAATTGGTTTGAGTGAGGTTCTTTGTTGGGAGTCCACCCATCGTGTTTAGGGGCATTACGTTCACCGGAGTCCCTATCTCATGGTATTTCTTCATGGCGTCGGACTCTATGGCGATCTTCAGGATCTTTTCATAGACCTTTCTGTACTCCTTTGTGAATAGGATCGGGTACGATCTGTTTCCACCGATGACCATCGCCTTGAGCATCTTTGATCCGAAGACCGCCCCAAGGCCCAACCTTCCGAAGTGGCGATATGTATCGACGTTTATTCCGGCAAACCGTATCAACTTCTCCCCGGCCTCCCCGGTGCGGATGATGCTCCTTTTTCCGGAGCCTATACGCGTCTCCCGATCCCTCAAGACCTTTCCCGTCCGCTCGACCTTCTCGCCCCACAAAAATCCCGCGTCCTTGATGTCTATGGCGTCGTGGGTGATGGCGATGTAGACGGGTTTTTCGGACTTTCCAGTGATGACTATTGCATCGTAACCGGCGAACCTCATTGCCATGCCGAGCCTTCCACCGGCGTGGGATTCCCCCAAGTTTCCCGTCAGAGGCGAGCGAAATACCGCGGCGGTCTTGGTGACAACGGGAAATATTGTATTCATCGGCCCGATGGCGAAGATTATCGGCTGCTCGGGTGAGAGGGCGTCCTTTTATATCTTGACCTCTTCGGAAAAGAGCTTCATGGCA
Organism: uncultured Thermodesulfobacteriota bacterium; assembly: GCA_964506935.1. Lineage (GTDB taxonomy): Bacteria > Desulfobacterota > Zymogenia > Zymogenales > Zymogenaceae > CAZDOD01. Next base: position 2,671 of record CAZDOD010000002.1, read on the forward strand.
ACCCCGGCGCCCCCGATATAATCCGTCAGGTCTTCCCGCCTTTCTATTTTTACTTTTTGGGTGTCAAGGTCTATGTATAGCACCTTTATGTAATTCTTACCCAGCATTTCCCTTCTCTTCCTCTTCGGCTTCTAATTCATTTTTTTGAGATACGTCTTCAAAATGATCCACCTCCACCATCTCCAAACAGTCATAGGGACAATGACGGGCGCATGCCCCGCACTCAATACAGACAATCGGGATGTGAAGCTGCTCGTCAAAGGATATTACACCTACCGGACATGCATCAACACATTTTTTACAGGCGAAGCATTCATTTCTATCGAACTTCACCCCGCCCCCCTTTCTCGGTGAGAGGGCGCCGCTCATGCAGACCTCTGCACAGGGAGGTGGATCACATCCCATGCAGATATCGGCTGTCATCTGGCTCTGAAACCCACCGGTGGTCCTAACGCGGATGGCACTCCTCTCCACGGAGAAGCTGTTATATCGCTGTCTCGCACAGGTGAGCATACAGCCCATACAGGCGATACATTGGTCCATCTTTACCGCTCTCAGAACCTTGGGCATAACCTACCTCATAATCTCTCTTCTTCTTTTAAGAAGAAGATTCGTAATAATCGCTCAATATTTCAGAAGTGTGTTTTTAGAGGTCTTACACGGTTTTCCGGATCGGAAAAATCAAGGGGAAAAAGGTAAAAATCGGGCGCCGGGCGTATATACCTCCAAATATCTCACAATTATTATTATAACAGAGGTCGTTTAATAAGTAAAGGGTTTTGAGGGTAATTTGGATGACCTGAAATTTTATAAACAACAAAATAATGTTGCATAAATTAATTGGACATAAGAGACCGGGGGGGTGATAGACTCTATCAGATATCAAAGGTTGCCCTGATGAAATTGCCTTCGGCCTTCATTTTCAGTTCGCCGACGGTCTTCTTCAAAATAGTCAGCGCATTTTTATTCTCGCCCAGGATTAGGACGGTCAGGCTGTTGTAACCGTTTTCTTTTGCGATTTTTATTATGTGGCGAAAGAGGACCGTACCGACCCCTTTCCCCTGCCAGTCGTCACGGACGGTTTCGGCCAGTTCCAGATATTTCTCGTTTTTATCCCAATCGTATCGGGCCGCCCCGACCATTTCGTCTCCCGATATGGCCAGGATGACCATTGAGGTCTTGTAGTTTACGGTGGTAAAATTTTTTATCCTGTCTTCCGTAGCCTCCTTTTTCGGCGTGAAGAATCTAAGGTATTTCGTCCTTGCAGAGAGTTTTTCGTAAAAGCCCTTGACCAATTTGACATCGGTGGTCTTAACGGGGCGAAGCAGAACCTCATCGCCGTCCTTCAGTTTGACACGGGCCTCATATCTTTCCGGGTATTTCAAAATACCACCTTAAGATTCAAAGAAACTTTTTAGAATATTGAAATGATTTTAATGAAAAGTTCGTCTTAAATGACACTTTAATATTTTTTTTTGTGCTTGTAAACAGTTTTTTCCGATTTTCAAGGTGTAAAAGGGGATAGGTATCGGTAGCGCATTATGATTTTTTTCGTTATTTTCTCATTTTTCGACTATTCGAAAAAATTTCAGGACTTTTTTTGATAAAAGCTTGTATTTGTATAAAACTTTTGGTATATATTTACCTCCAATCTTATTAATATTGTATTTCGTTCGGCGGCTCATTAAGCTCACATCCTCAAACTCATATTCGTGTTCAATCGGAAAAAGATAAAACCATGATTTATAAGAGTGGTTATGGATCTGAAACGCGACTACTACGAGGACATAAAGCTTTTTAAAAGCGGAGTCATCGCCTTTTGGAGCGTCGCCCTTATTGTATTTCTCATAGTCTTCCCCCTTTTTGTCAAAGACTACTACGCTTATGTAGGGAGTCTCCTTTTAATAAACATCATAATAGCCATCGGTCTAAATATCCTTGTGGGATATACGGGCCAGGTATCTCTCGGGCATGCGGGGTTTCTAGCCATTGGTGCATACACTTCAGTCCTTTTGATGATGAAGTTGGGATTTCCATTCCTTTTGGCGCTCCCTATTGCGGGGCTGGTGGCGGCGCTCTTTGGCTTTCTTCTGGGGATTCCCGCCCTCAGGATGGAAGGGCCTTATCTTGCCATCGCCACCCTCGGATTCGGGATCGCCGTGGAGCAGATATTGGGGATGTTGAAATTTACGGGTGGGAGGATGGGACTGCATTGCCCTACTTTCAAGATCTTCGGATACACACTCGATACCGATATCACTTGCGGCTCACTGGTGCTGTCTACGGATAAACAAATTTATTTTCTCATTATGATCGTAACGGTCATTTCAACCCTCTTTGCCATTAACCTTATGAAATCAAGGGTGGGCAGGGCATTCATTGCAATACGTGACAGCGATATCGCGGCGGACGCCATGGGGGTCAACCTGACCTACTATAAAACCCTCGCTTTCGCCGTCTCGGCCTTCTTTGTTGGGATTGCCGGATCGCTTCAGGCACACATGATAACCTTTGTCGCGCCGGTGCAATACAATCTCATCCTCTCGATCACGATGCTTGCCATGATCGTCGTGGGGGGGCTCGGTTCCATAATGGGCTCGATCCTCGGCGCCATCCTGTTTACGATCCTCCCCCAGCTTTTGGCCGGGTATGGATATTTAAACGCCATCATCACGGGTGGAATCATGATCCTCATTATCTGCTTTGAGCCGTTGGGATTGAGGGGGAGATGGATCAAGATAAAGATTTATTTTAAGATGTGGCCTTTTTAGGATCGTGTTAGATAGTGGATTCATAATATGAGTACCTCAGAGACTATATTATATCTTGTTATCCAGGGCATGGCCGTTGGAAGCCTATACGGGATGATCGCTCTCGGTGTAGTCCTCATCTACAAGACGTCCGAGGTCTTAAACTTCGCCCACGGCAATATGGGCATGATTGCCGCATTTGTGTGTTTGATGCTCATGGAAAAGCATATGCCGAAGGTATCGGATTTCCTGGTCGGATTTTTTTCGGGTGTAAAATTCCTTTCGGGTCTTGGGTCAGGTTTCTATTTCATTCTTTCCTTCATTTTGGTCTTGATCATCACATTTCTCTTTGCCTTTCTCTTGGGCCTGGCGATAGAGTTTTTCTTGCTACGTCCGGCCAAAGACCCAACGCAGTTGGGGCTCATAGTGATCACGATCGGGCTCTGGCTCGCCTTGGACGGAGCGGCGGCCTGGGTCTTTGGGACGCAGGATCATAAATTCCCGGCACCTATGGCAAACTTCAAAATATACAAATTGGGAAAGATACCCATAAACCAGCTTGATCTTATTGTCTTGGCAATCACTATAATCCTCATCATCACACTCTTTTTGTTTTTCAGGTTTTCGAGGGTGGGAATCGCCATGCGTGCCACTTCCCAGAACGAGGCGGCGGCAAAGCTCATGGGTATAAAGACGAGGAGGGTATTCGCCCTGACCTGGGGGATAAGCTCCGTTTTGGGGGCGATTGCGGGAATTCTTGCCACCCCGAAGTTTATCCTCAATGGCACCATGATGCTTTTTCCTTTTCTGAAGGCATTCGCCGCCGCGACCTTAGGGGGACTGGTCAGCCTCCCGGGCGCCATAATCGGCGGATGGATTTTGGGTGTTAGCGAAAATCTATTCGGGCGTTATGTTTCTATGGAGCTTAAAACAACATTTGCCTTCATTGTTATAATCCTGGTTCTGAGTATAAGGCCCTCGGGGCTTCTGGCAAAGCATTATATTAAGAAAGTATAGTTTTTATGGTCCTATATAAATAAGGGGGTGATAAAGGGGTGATTGAAGGGTTTCTCAATAGCCTCTTAATAGTTTCTTATATAAGGAGTGTGTTATGAAGACATTAAAGGTATTTTTAATTTTCGCCCTTGCATTGGGGCTGATGATTTCAGTGGCATCCGCTGAAGATGTTCCGGGTGTCACTAAAGACACTATCAAAATCGGGACAACCGGCCCACTCTCCGGCCCGGCCAATGCATGGGGTGCAGTCCAGAGGTCGATGTGGACCTATTTTCAGGCCATCAACGATGCCGGGGGAATCAACGGCAGGATGCTCGAACTCGTCATCTTGGATGACGGTTACTATCCCCCCAATGCCGTGGCCAACGTAAAGAAACTCATCGAGGAGGAGGAAGTCTTCGCTATCGTTGGAGTCCTCGGTGCTGCCAATGCCGAGGCGGTAAAGGATTACATGGACAAGAGCGATGTACCGTGGATAGGTATCATCGCCGGTAACCGCGCTATGTCTGATCCTCCCATCGACAATGCATTTGTGGGATACCCCCAGTATTATCTGGGTGCCCAGATACTTGTCGAACACGCCGTCAAGGAGCTGGGGTTGAAGAAGATAGGGGTATTTTACCAGAACGACGATTTCGGCGGTGACGGCCTTGCCGGGGCCGAGGTAGCTGCCGATAAACTTCGCCTCCGCGGTGCCGAGATAGTTGCCAGGGTCTCCTACGAGGCAACTGATACCGATCTCTCCGCACAGGCGCTGGCGATGATGGAGTCGGGGGCCGAGGCGGTTGTGATCTACAGCACCGCAAGGCACGGTGCGATGTTCGTCGGCGCATGCGCAGCCCTGGGCTATATGCCCCAGTGGCTCGGAACGAGCGCCATCTCAGATCCGGTCATGATTAGACTATTGGGTAGTGCATGGGATGGGGCCATCGTGGTCAATTTCGCCATCAACCCTCAGGGCAATTCTGAGGGGGCTATATGGTATAGGGAACAGCTTGAAAAGTACGCCAAGACTGATACCGATAGGGCTGTCGGGACGTTTACCGCAGCGGGATTCTATTTCGCCGAGTATCTCGTAGAGGGGCTGAAAAGGGCCAAAGAACCCCTGACGAGGGAGAGCCTGATCGATGCAATGCATACATTCAAGCACGTAGACGGCTTGTTCATCCATGATGTGACCTATACTCCAAAAGATCACCGAGGGCAGATAAGCTTCTATCTTATGAAGGCGATTGCGGATGAGGGTAGATTAGTGGAGATCTCAGATTGGAAGTATCCCTTGAAAGACTAATTAACTCGAAATTTAGGGCGGGGCGTTTCGCCCCGCCCGGTTTTTTCAAAACAAGAAAGGCCCGATGAATCTTGCCTTTTAGCTTTAAAAAAATTTAAAGTGTTTTAAATATGTCGATTCTGTCAGTTTCCAATCTTTCGATAGCGTTCGGCGGGCTTTCCGCCCTGTCTGACGTCTCGTTTGAGGTAAAAAAAGGAGATATCTTCTCCATTATAGGCCCGAACGGTGCGGGGAAGACCACGATATTTAACTGTATAAGCGGCGAATATAGGCCGGGTAGCGGCATCATAAAATTTAACGGGACCGATATAACCAAGATGAAGCCCCATAAGGTGGCGAAACTGGGGATCGCCCGGACATTCCAAAACATAGAGCTTTTCTCCCACATGACAGCGCTCGATAATATCCTTCTGGGGCGTCACATTCATATGAAGGCCGGGGTTGTGAGATCGATGCTCACTTTTACCCGTCGCATGGCAAGAGAAGAGATCGAAAACCGAAGGCACGCCGAAGAGATCATAGATTTTTTGGACCTGCAATCGGCCAGAAACCAGTTTGTCGTAAATCTCCCCTACGGCACAAGAAAGCTGGTGGAGTTGGGGAGGGCACTTGCCCTTGATCCGGAGGTTATACTCCTCGATGAGCCCTCGGCCGGCATGAACCTCGAGGAGAAGGATGACCTGATCGTCTGGATCAAGGACATCCGGGACGTGTTCGGCATCACCATCGTTCTGGTGGAGCACGATATGAACCTCGTCATGGGTATATCCGATGAGGTTATGGCGATAAATTTTGGGAGAGAGATAGCCTATGGTAAGCCCGAAAAGATACAGAAACACCCCGATGTTCTCAAGGCTTACCTCGGAGAGGAGGCGAAGCTTTGAGTATGGCCAACGACAGGAAAGACCTACCTGAGAACGCAAAAGAAAATAGTGGGCGGTCTAACAAGAAGAGGCCGAATGCCCTTAAGACATCCGGCGCTTTTCTTGAGGTCTCAAATATAGAAACCCTTTACGATAAGATAACGGCACTTAAGGGAGTGTCGATTACTGTCAGAGAGGGAGATATCGTCACGATCCTCGGGGCAAACGGGGCCGGAAAGACGACCGTCTTAAAGACCATAATAGGGCTTTTGGATGACCAGCCTGAAAAGGGAAAGATAGTATTCAAGGGGAAGAACATAGAGCGTAAAAAGGCCGATTATGTCGTATCTCTTGGGATATCCTATGTCCCTGAGGGGCGGGAGGTGTTTCCGGAGCTCACGGTTAAAGAGAACCTGAAGATGGGTTCCTACATCAGGAACGACAAAGAGGAAATAGCAAAAGACTATGATAGGGTAATAAGATATTTTCCGATTCTTGAGGAGCGGGCGAAACAGCTGGCGGGGACGCTGTCCGGGGGTGAGCAGCAGATGCTGGCGATAGCAAGGGGGCTCATGTCCCGTCCCAAACTCCTCATGCTTGATGAACCTTCGCTCGGACTTGCCCCTATCCTTGTAAGAGAGATATTTGATATCATAAAGACGATAAACGAGGAGGGGACGACGATCCTCCTCGTCGAACAAAACGCAAACATGGCGCTTAAGATCGCCGATTTCGGATACGTCCTAGAGACAGGTAGGATAGTCCTCTCCGATAGTTCGGAAAATCTCATGGAGAATGAGGACGTTAAGGAGTTTTATCTGGGTGTGGCAAAAGAGGAATCGGTAAAGGGTTACAAACGATATAAGAGGAAAAAGCGCTGGAGATAATAAAATAGTCGGAGACGCATAATAATTATAGTTCGGAGGTTATGGATTTGGCAGATCTGGCAAAGATAGCAAAAACAGATATAGTGCCGGGGCTCCTCTTCTCCCAGGCCGAGAAGTATGGAGACAGGGTGGCCATGAGGAAGAAAGAATATGGCATCTGGCACGACATCTCCTGGAGGGAATATGCCGAAAAAACGATGGAGGTCGGATACGGTCTCTTAGCCCTCGGACACAAAAAGGGTGAGCGTGTTGCCTTGATCAGTGAAAACCGCCCGGAGTTCCTCTTTATCGATATGGGGATACAGGCCGCGGGTGGAGTTACGACCGCCATCTACACTACCAACGCCGCCGCCGAGGTGCACTACATCTTGGATCACTCGGAGTCCCGCTTCTACTTTGTTGAAGACGAGGAGCAACTCGACAAGGCCCTCGAGGTGAAAGACAGACTGCCGATCCTAGAAAAGATAATCGTCATCGACATGGAGGGTCTGAGGGATTTCAAAGACCCAATGGTAGTAAGTTTCGATGACTTTTTGGTCATGAGTGGGGAATATAAAAGGGAAAATCCTGATGCCTTTTCACAGAGGCTCAACTCCGTAGATCCCAAAGATACGGCACTGATAGTCTATACCTCCGGAACTACCGGCCCACCCAAGGGGGCGATGTTAACCCACTATAATATACTGTGGACCACGGATTCTTTGGGCAAGACCAACCCGATATTCGAGACCGACGAGATACTCTCATATCTCCCGCTATCGCACATCGCTGAGAGGGTTATGACGGTTTTTAACGGCATCTACTTCGGTTACACCGCAAACTTCATCGAGAACCTCGATACCATCACAGACAACATGAGGGAGGTCTCCCCTACCGTCGTCTTCGGCGTCCCCAGGATATGGGAGAGGTATCATTCGGCCATAATCCTGAATATGGAAGAGGCCACCTGGTTCAAGAGGATGGTTTTTAAGATCGCTCAGGCCGTGGGCAGGAGATATGTCAAGGCCAAATTTTCAGCCGGGGGGATTCCCCTCTTTTTAAAGCTTCAGTATGCCCTGTGTTACTTCGTAGTTTTTCGAAAGCTCAAGGAACGCCTCGGGATGGATCGAGCCCGCTTTGTAATAAGCGGGGCGGCCCCTATCTCTCATGTAGTTTTAGAGTTTTTCCACTCAATCGGCGTGCCTATTCGTGAAGTCTATGGCCAGACGGAGGACTCCGGCCCGGCCACGATACATCAGGAAAAGATAAAGCTCGGGACGGTGGGTCAACCGCTCCCCGGCGTCGAGGTCAAGATCGCCCCCGATGGGGAGATCCTCGTAAAGGGTGGAAACGTCTTTAAGGGCTACTTCAAAAACGAAGAGGCAACACAAGAAACGCTCGTAGACGGCTGGTTATACACGGGAGACGTCGGGGTGTTGGATGAGGAGGGCTTCCTCAAGATCACCGACAGGAAAAAAGACATCCTGATCACTTCGGGCGGCAAAAATGTCGCACCGCAGTTTATTGAGAATAAACTCAAAACATCCCCGTTTATAAATGACGCCGTGGTTATCGGAGAGGCGAGGAAGTATCTCACCGCCTTGATCCTCATCGACGAGGAGAACGTTACGAAATACGCCCAGGACAATCGCATTCCCTTCACGACATATGCGAATCTTTCCAGGAATCCCGAGATAAGAAAACTCATCAATGGTGAGGTCGAAAAGGTCAACAGCGAATTAGCCAGAGTGGAGACGATAAAAAAATTCACAATCCTCGACAAACGTCTTGACCAGGAAGACGGGGAGCTTACCCCCACCATGAAAGTCAAGCGGAAGCAAATCAGCGAAATGTATAAAGACATTATCGAGGGGATGTACTCCTGAAATAATTCTTCTCGATAGTAGTGTGGAAAAGAGAATTTCACGTTATCAGGCTGTTCACGGTAATCCCGTCTTTGATTCATAATGACATTTAGACAATACAAAAATCAAAAGATCACTGGCTCCGTTTATTCCCTTATTTTTGAAGGAAAGAGGTCTGTATAGTAGAGAGAAATTGTTGTCGGGAATAAAAGACCCCGAGGAATACGGTGTCCATCTGGGTCCTTACGATAACAGTCGCTTTAAATGGCGAACTCTTTTTGTATTCTGGCTGGGTTTACATTTCGTATGGGTTTTTGCGTTTCGGTTTCACGATTCCTCAAAGATCGGGATAATCGGGAAGGATCTCGAAGATGATTTGATTCAGAAAAAGAAGGGGATTATCTACTCATATTGGCACCGATACTCCCAATTCTATTTCTTCCACGTCAGACAAAAGAGACACATCATGATGATCAGTGCAAGGGAGGGGGGGGAGTTCGGCGCCCGCTGTATGGCGAAGATAGGCGTCATTGCGATCAGGGGGTCACCAAAAAAGATAAAGAGGGATGGGAGGGTTATAGACAAAAAGGGAAAAGCCGCCCTTGAGGCGATGGTGAGGCTTGTCAGGGACGAGGGTTTCCACGCAGGCCTTACCGTTGATGGGTCAAAGGGACCTGCCTTCGTTGTGAAGATCGGGGCAATTAATCTTGCTGCTGAGACCGGCTCTCCGATAATCGTCCTGACCGCCGCCGCAAAACCCCACTTCAACCTGCCGAGCTGGGACAAGATGTGGATGCCGGCACCGTTTTCAAAGATTGTATACTTCTTCACGGGGCCCTTTTACGTTCCGAAAGATGCCGATAGAGAAAAGAAGGAAGAGATACGTCTCAAGATTGAACGGCATATGAGGGATATGGCAAAAAAGGCCGAGAACTATTTCAAAGACAAAAAGATAAGAAAAAAATTCCCCGAACCTTTGTGGTTATAGGATTTTCCCATCCAAAGCCATTATTCCAATACTGAGATTCTCCCAACCAAGTCATTATATTTATCTTAAGAAAATAACAACGAGAATGACACATTGTGTTTTTCTGTTGTCTGGAAACCATTGTTTTTTTCTCAGAAAAATGATATTATATAAACAAGTCTAACCTCAAAAGGAAAGCCCGTTGGAAACGGGCTTTTTAATGAAATCAAGTCGATTTTAAAAAATGAGTAAAAATAACAGAGATTTCATGTGGGATATAAAGGGTCCCGATAGATATGATGTCCAATTCGGCCCCTATGATGACAGCCGTTTTAAGTTTTCCCGGCGCCTGATGTTCTGGCTTGGTGTACCATCCGCGGTTTTCATTTTTAAGAGTTTTTTTAAATTTTCGAGGGTGGGTATCATCGGGGGGGAGATCGAGGATAAATTAATTGGTCAAGATAAAGGTATTATTTACACCCACTGGCACAAATATGCGGCTTTTTACTTCATGTACGCCCGTCATAAGAGACACGTCATTATGAGCAGTCATAAGGACAGCGGGGAGTTTGGGTCGAGGTGTATGGAGAAGGTCGGGATATTGACCGTCAGGGGTGCCACGACGAAGGTGAAAAGAGGGGGTGTACTAAAGGACAAAAAGGGTAAAGAGGCCCTGGCGGTGATGGCAAAGTTGATAAAAAACGAAAAATTTCATGCCGGACTTACCGTCGACGGACCGTCGGGGCCGGCGTTTAAACTCAAGAGGGGAGCGATAAGACTCGCCCGAGATACAGGGGCCCCCATACTCGCTATGACCGTCGCTGCAAAGCCTCACTTCACTTTGCCGAGCTGGGACAGGATGATGCTTCCGGCGCCGTGGTCAAAGGTGATATATTTTTTGACAGGGCCATATTATGTCCCGAAAGATACAGGTGATAAAAAGATTGAAGAGATACGAGAGACTTTGGAGAAGGAAATGAGAGATGTAGAGGATAGGGTCCGACTCTACTGGGACAATGAAGAGATCAGGCGTGAATTCGGCGAGCCGGCCCGGATTTAATTAAGCCCCTCTTATTTTTTTGGTTTTTTTATGTCCAATTGATCCTTAACAGAGTGGAAAGGAGTCATCCCGATTAAATTTTCAAATAATCTCCCAATTACAGACCGCAAGACCTTCTCATGACATTTTGCTTGACATCAAGGCCTCACTTTTCTATATTCTACATAAAGAAAAAAAAGAAGATAATATCTGACGGCGCATCATAGTCTAAAAGTGGGTTCTTATCGCTTCGATGTTGATGTCTAAATTTTTTAAAACAGGGGGGGAGGGGGAATATTTTGCCCTATTTTTCAAGACTGTTGATGCTATTTGAAGATATATTCAACTTTTTTAACCATCCCCGCTTTTTGCCCCTTGATGGATGAGGGGGACCTCCTTGTAAATTGAAATAATTTGAGAGGTTGATTTTATGAAAGTTCTTATTACGGGTGCGACCGGTTTCATAGGTTCCCACATTGTGAAGTCCCTGATCGCAAAGGGGCACAAGGTTCGTGCTCTAGTAAGAAAGTCAAGCGATACATCCGGCATAAAAGGGCCGGGCGTGGATCTCGCCCTTGGGGATATAACCGATCCTGAAAGCCTTGCGGCCGCAGTTCTGGGGATGGACGCTGTTATCCATCTCGCGGCGATGGTGAGCGACTTCGGGCCTTACAAAGACTTTATCGCCCTTAACATAGACGGCGTAAAAAATATCCTAAATGCCGCAAAAGATGAGGGTGTTTCGAAGTTCGTCCATTTTTCCACCAACGACGTTTTGGGTATACACAAAGGGGGCGTATTGGTCGACGATACGTTCCCCTATAAGAAAACCGGCTATCCATACCCCGATACCAAGATCGAGGGGGAGAAGATCGCATTCGAATACCACAAAAAATACGGACTCCCGGTCTCGGTGATCCGTCCCTCGTGGGTCTATGGCCCGGGCGACAAAACGTTCATCCCTGAGGTCGTCGACGCCATGAGAACCGGCATGATGATATACTTCGGCGACAAGAGAAACACGATCAGCTTAAATTACATCGACAACCTCACGGACGCGGTTCTCCTCCTCCTCGAGCGGCCCGAGGCCGTGGGGGAGGCGTTTATATCAAATGATGACCACCCGGTCACGTGGGAGTGGCTTGTCAAGAAGCTCGCCGACGGGTTGGACCTCAAGCTCCCGAAGATCACGCTCCCGTTTAATCTGGCAATGGGGCTTGCAAGAATTGTTGAATTCATCTTTAAACTTTTAAAGATTAAGTCGAGGCCTCCCCTCACAACCTATGCCATCGATATCTGCGGCTCCAACATGGTATATTCGGCAAGGAAGATGAAAGAGGTTTTGGGTTACAAGCCGCGGGTGCTTCCCGAGGAGGGGATGAAACGGACTATTGAGTGGCTCCTGGGAGAAGACCTGACAAAGATAAAAACCAAATAGGATATGTTATGAAGGCGGTGATCTATGATTTTTCGATTCTCCGCTATCTGACATTAACGGCGGCGGGGATGATTACCAAAAGGGTCTTTTGGAGCCCCCTTTCGCCTGTGAGGCTCTCGGATGTCACCGAGCCGAAACTCCCCAACGAGGATTGGGTGCTGATAAAGACGGTTCTCTCCGGCATATGCGCTTCGGACATGAGCGCCATCATGATGAAGGACAGCCCCACCCTAACACCGTTTGCCTCTTTCCCCTTCATCCCGGGGCACGAGAACGTCGGCACGATAGCCGAGGTCGGGTCGGGAGTTGAGGGATTTTCAGAAGGAGATCGAGTTGCTGTAAATCCAGCCCTTTCGTGTGAGGCGAGGGGGATGGAAAAGGTTTGTGCCTCCTGCAGGAGGGGAGAGACCTCCGTGTGCGAGATGGCGGCGGAGGGGAAGACGGCCGTGGGTGTAAGCACCGGCTACTCAAAAGAGACCGGAGGGGGCTGGAGCCCTTATTTTCTCGCCCACAAATCCCAACTCTTTGGGCTGGGCGGGATAAGCGACGAGGAGGGAGTCATGATCGACGCCTTCTCATCGGCACTCCATCCCGTCATGAGAAATTTCCCGAAAGACGATGAGGCCGTGCTTATCATCGGAACGGGCCCGATAGGGTTGTCTGTGATAAATTCGATAAGGGCGCTGGGGGGAAAAGCAAGGATAATCGTCGTCGAGAGGTCGGAGTTCAATGGGGAGCTGGCAAAGGAGGCGGGATGCGATACGGTCGTCTATCCCGAAAAGGGGGGTAGATCAATATACGACGAGATCGCGGGTCTTACGGGGGCGATAGCGTATAAGCCGATCATGGGGGATAAGATCCTTATTGGAGGGGTCGACAGGGTCTTCGATACAGTCGGGCATTCCGCTACGATAAACATGTCGCTACGAATGCTGAAGAACGATGCGACCTATGTCCTCATCGGGCTTTCCGCAGACGAGAAGTTGGATCTGACCCCCCTGTGGTTTAAGGAGCTAAAGATGGTGGGGACGCTCGGCTACGGCATGGAGGAATACGCCGGAAGTAGCGTCCACACCTGGGGCGTGGCGGTGGATCTCATAAGAAAGAAAAAAATCGACCTCAAGAAATACGTCACCCACAAATTCCCCCTCGAAGATTACAAAGAAGCGATAAAGGTCAATATCTTTAAGGAGAGGTATCGTGCCATAAAGACGGCCTTCGTGTTTTAATATACGAGACAAGATATTCTGTAGACGATACGGTATTTTTATGGAGGCATAAATCATGAAGATTCTCTTTTTGGGCGGAGCGGGGGACATGGCGACCACCATGCTCGAGTTGATGAAAAAGGAGGACGGGGTCAAAGAGGTCACCATCTGTGACCTTGACGGAGATAAGGCATCCAGCAAAGCAAAAGAATACGGAAAGAAGTTCAAGTCGAAAAAGCTCGATGTGACAGATAGAGCGAGTCTTGTTGACGCCATGAAGGGAAACGATATTGTAGTAAGCTATGTCGGCCCATTTTACCGGTTTGAGAGGCCGGTGGCGGATGCCGCCATAGATGCCGGTGTCCATTACATCTCCATCGCGGATGATTATGATGCATACCTCGATGTAGAGAAATTGGAGCCGAAGGCCAAGAAGAAGGGGATAAAGATCATGACCGGTTTCGGCAATTCACCCGGTCTGACCCAGATATTGGCGAAAAAGGGATATTTATATTTCGATAAGCCGGAGGGTATATCGGTGAACTGGGCTGCGGGTTCAAACGAGCCGGTTGGCCCTGCGAACATCCTCCACCTCTTTCACCTACTTTCGGGAAAGACGCTTCAGTGGAGGAACGGCCACGAGGAATATGTCCCGTGCGGCAAGGGTAAGAAGATGGTTGAATTTCCGCCCCCAATCGGGAAGCTCCCGGTCTTTTACACCGGCCACGCAGAGTCTGTGAGCCTCCCGAGAAATCTGCCGGGCCTGAAATACGTCAGCGTCCACGGGGGCGTCTCGCCGGTATTCGATGTGATGACGGTTAGATTTCTGGCGAATCTCGGCCTGACCAAGACCCATAGGCGCCGTAAAATCCTTTTTGCCACCGTAAAGCCGATACTCCCCCTGTTTCAGAGCAAGAAGGCGCCGGATAAATCGGTCGGAAGGATCGAAGTCTGGGGGAAATACAAGGGAAAAGAAAAGGTCGTCTACTATACGTATATGGGACACATCGCCTTTATTACCTCGGCCCCTTGTCTCCAGACCGCAGTATGGCTCCACAAGGGTAAATTTGACAAACTTCCCGGCGGCGTCTATGCCCCGGAGCGTCTCATAAAGGACCCGGAGCCGTTCCTTTCGGAGCTTAGGAAGCGGGGCGTTGTGATGGAGTACTTTGAGTGAGAATTGATGAATAAAAGAGGAAAACGCCCATTTTTTGGGCTTGGGAAAGATAAAAAAACACTTGTAATTTTTTGGTTTTAAGTCTATATATAAACATATAGATTTCGTATAGAGGTTTTTCAAGATCGGATTTTAGAATACAGATGAATATTTCCATAGCGGTAATCATCCCCGACGAAAGGATGAGGTCTGCCATAGAGACCATAATCAGGGCTGATGTTTCACTAAATTTTTTGGGAGTCTACTCCAACGCCGTAGATGCGATCCATAAGCTCGAAAAGGTGGAGAATGTGGTGGTTGTATTTGGCCTTGGTGGTGACGGTCAGACCTCGCTGAAAAATCTCAAGATGATACAGGTCTACGGACCATTTCCCGTCCTGGGGATTGGGGGTATCGAGGATGCAGCCCCGGCCCTCTTTGACGCCTTTCGTCTCGGGATGCTCGATTTCATCCCAATTACATCCGGGGAAATCGAAAACCCGACGGATAACCTCTTCAGGCGACTTACCGAATCGATAAACGCCCTTGCCCTTGCCGATATGGGGAGGATAAGCTTTGCGAGGCTTTCCCCAATCGGGGATAAAAAGGGTGAAGTGACACCGACCAAACCCTCTTATTTTGTTGTATTGGGGGTACCCCGTGGCGGATTGGCATCGGCGGTTAAGCTTATGGCAGAGGTATCGAAAAGGGACGACACCGCCATATTCGCATCCCTTCCGATTCCCGATGGTTCGATTGGATACTTCATTGAGAATCTCGAAAAATTTTCGTCCTGGCCGATAAAAAAGATACGGGATGGCGAAGAGATCATGGGTGGGATATGCTATGCATCGTCGATCACGGACTACGTCGGAGTCGAAGGGGATAAGGACCTGGGATACAGGTTTGTATCTCTCCCCAGGGATCTGGGCCCGATCGACAAGATGATGGACGGGGTATCGGGTGTATTCGGAAGATCAGTAATCGGGGTGTTACTTGAGGGGATTGGAAACGATGGAGTCAGGGGGCTTGGTGCCATAAAGTCCCGTTTCGGGACGACGGTTACCCTAAAAGAAGGGGGAGGCGTCTTGACCCGTGCACCCGAAGGTGCGATTAGGGAGGGGGCCGCCCATCTCACGTTGGATATAGAAGATATGCCCCATGTTTTAAGCTCGCTCATATCTGAAATATACGATATAATAAACCTTAACATGCTCATGGATAAAAATTAGAATAATATCTGGAGCAATATAAGATGCCTATATTAAATGAACTAGAGCTTCTCTCGAAAAATATGTCCCCGAGGTTTCTGAGCAACATAAAGATCGCTCTGAGAGATGCCTTGGAGGAAAGGTCTCACAGGAGCGTGAAGGAGCTTAAGTCCGTGCTCTCCGATTTTATCGATGCGGTGAGGATTCTGGGCCTCGAGGAACTGGAGGTCCACCTCGACGACATCTCCCAGATTCTCGATAGACCCGGAGATATCGGAGAGATTCTGGGGGAGTTCGAGGGGGAATTTGATAAGCTCGCCGAAATACTCCCACAGGCACCACCCGAAATAGTGGAGCCCGAATCTGATTTCGATCTTTCGGTTGATGAAGCTTTCGACCAGGAGATCCCCGATGAAGAAATAGACCAATCGGTGATCGATAGGTTTATCATGATACCGGGAGTCGGGGAGGAGAGGGCACGCGCCCTCTATCGTGGAGGTTTCAGAACACTCGGGGATCTGGCCGAGGCAAGTGTGCCCCAGATCTTCAGGGCCGAAGGGATAAGCCTTAAGCTCGCAAAGGATATCGCCGATTATTTGAATCCCGAACGCTTCATTGATGTGAAGATAATACCAATAAGTCGAAAGCTCATGCAGGCTGAGTCGGAGTTGTCGTTTGTCGGGAAACCTGCTCCTGCATCGGTGCCGGATGATGTGACGGTCGAAGAAGTAGCCTCTAACGATGACCCTGACCTTTTGGAGCTCTTTATCGATCGCCTGAAGAGTTACATTGATGATGCATCGAAGATAGTCGAAGGTCTTTCCTCCGAGACCCCCAAGTACGATGAATTGGGCGACCTCTATAGTGATTCCACGTCTCTGATCTCTGCAACCCGATACATGGGCTTTAAGACGATAGAGTCGGAGCTGTCACAAATCAGCGATAAGGCCCTCAAAATAATTGATAAAAAAGAGGCTCTCTCCGATGAGACGGTCTCTTCCTTCCTCTCGACAATAGAAAAGTTGAAAGGTGGTTATGAGGGCCTAAGTGACGGGTTGTCGAAGCTCTCCCGAAAAAAAGGGGTTTCGTCCGAAGATATGGAGTATAATATCCTCACCCTGGCCCAATACTGGATGGATCTTAACAAGCTCTACAAAGAGACCGATGAGGTCATAAGGATTGTGGCCAAAAAAGGGGATATCACCGACGAAGATAGAGATAAACTGAAGGCCAAGACATCGAGGCTGGACGAAATGGCGGGCTTTATTTCATCATTACTGGAAGATTTGGATTAGAGTGCGGAGGTTTTTGGAGTGGTAATGGGAGGGGAGGGGGGATTCAGGGTCGCCGCTATTTTTCTGTTACGAATGATACCTAATTACCAAATATACTCTTTGAAGGAATAATAACCGATGGCCAAGACGATCGCAGTGGTAAGCCAGAAGGGTGGTGTAGGGAAGACAACGACAGCGGTGAACCTCACAGCCAGCATTGCAGCCCTTGAGGCCAGGGCCCTCCTTGTTGGGATAGACCCTCAATGCGGGGTGGGGGCCTCCTTTGGTATAGGTAAAAGGGATTTGACGACGGGTATCTACGATATCCTTTTTCTCGAAAGACCTATATTGGAAGCCATAGTAAATACCGAGATAAAATTTCTGGATGTTATCGCATCCAATGTGTATACATTAGATGAAGAAGAGAATCTTGAAG
Source organism: uncultured Thermodesulfobacteriota bacterium (assembly GCA_964506935.1). Classification (GTDB taxonomy): domain Bacteria; phylum Desulfobacterota; class Zymogenia; order Zymogenales; family Zymogenaceae; genus CAZDOD01. The sequence goes on from CAZDOD010000002.1 coordinate 20,052, forward strand.
ATGTTTTAAAGAAGGATAAATTCAAGCTCAAGAATAAGCTCGCCGAGCTTGATAAATATTATGATTACATCGTCCTCGATTGCCCCCCATCCCTCGGCCCGCTCACTGTCTCAAGCATGATAGCCGCAGACTCGATACTTGTCCCGGTTCAAGGCGAATATTACTCAAAGGAAAGTCTCGGGAGGCTTCTCAAGACCGCCCTCGAGATAGCCAATAAATACAACCCATCCCTCCATATAGAGGGCGTCCTCCTCACGATGGTGGATTTCAGGACGAATCTGGGAAGGAAGATAGCCGAAGATATAAAGGACACCATGGGAGACAAGGTATTTTCAACTATTATCCCGAGGACTGTCAGGCTCGCCGAGGCGCCGATGATAAAGAAACCCGCAATCCTCACAAATATCAGCTCGAGGGGTGCCCAGGCCTACCTCTCCCTCGCACTCGAACTCATGTCAAAATAATACCTGTCGAAAGTGTGATCTGCGGGGGCAATCTGATATACATCCCAAGACAATAAAAAAAGGGAGGTGAAAGTTCACCCCCCCCTTTTTTATTCTGCTTCTATTTACTATCAGGATGCGAAGGACTCGGTTGCAATCTCCATGATCGAGAGGTCTTCGGTCTTAATCGCTTTGGCTATCGCATAGACCTCAGGAAGGACGTTGTTGATATAATACTTTGCGGCGGCAACCTTTCCGGAGTAGAAGGCCGCATCAGGGCTGTCCTTTATTAATTCCGCCCACTTGACCCAGTCTGTTGGTTCGGCGCCCTTTTCTTTCGCCAGTGCGTCGACCTTATTCTGGGCGATTGAGGCCTGCCATATGAGCATCCACGAAGACATCACGATTGCCATGAGGTTCAAGAATGGGTATGCATTTCCGACCGGGACGAGGAACTTCCCTTCCATCCCGCACTTCGCAAAAAATCCACCTATATCGGCAAGGGCATCCACACCTTCTTTGAATTTCGCGATGAGGTCTTTTAGCTTTTCGTTGCCGCTCTCTTTGGCAATGAAATTATTCATCTCGGTGATGAAATTCATGAAGTTCTTCCCCTTCTTTTGACCCAATTTCCTCCCGACGAGGTCGAGGGCCTGGATCCCGTTGGTGCCCTCGTAGATTGCGGCTATCTTGATGTCACGGAGTATCTGCTCCACAGGGTATTCGGATGTGTAGCCGTAACCACCGTGGACCATGATTGCCTGATCCGCCACCTTAAATCCCACATCCGAGCCGTATGCCTTGATAATCGGCGTTAAGAGTTCCAATAATCCGTGCCATTTCTCCTGTTCTTCGGGGTCTTTTGATGCCACTGCAAGGTCTTCGCACATTGCGGTGTAATAGGCCATAGCCCTGAGCCCCTCGACGTGGGATTTCATCCAAAGGAGCATCCTCCTGACATCGGGGTGGTTTATAATCGGGACCCTCGGCGCATCGGGATTCCTGAAGTTGGCGAGATCGGCCCCCTGGAGTCTCTCCTTTGCGTATTTTACGGAGTAGAGGTAGGCCCTCGACGCCGCCGCGAGGCCCTGGATTCCAACGGCGATTCTCGCCTCGTTCATCAAAAGGAACATGACCTTCATCCCCTGATTCTCTTCGCCGAGTAGCTCGGCGTAGCACTTGCCGTTGTCCCCGAAGTTCATAACGCATGTCGCTGAGCCCTTGATCCCCATCTTTTTCTCGATGCTTCCAATACTCCAATCGTTCCTCTCGCCGAGGCTCCCGTCATCGTTGACGAGGTACTTCGGCACGATGAAGATCGATATCCCCTTGGTTCCCGCGGGTGCACCTTCAATCCTCGCCAGTACGGGATGGACGATGTTCGGTACAAGGTCCTGATCGCCGCCCGTGATAAACATCTTGGTTCCGGTGATAGAGTAGGAGCCGTCGGGATTCTTCTTGGCGGTTGTTTTTAACGCCCCAACGTCACTGCCCGCCCCGGGCTCTGTCAGGACCATGCTACCGCCCCATTCGCCCGTGAACATCTTCTCCATATACTTCTTTTTCTGCTCTTGGGTGCCGTATGAATATATAAGATGTGCGGCACCCTCGGTCAAGCCCGGATAGGACAAAAACGAGAAGTTGCAGTTGAAATATTCCCTCGTTGCAGAGCCGAGGACTACCGGCATCCCCTGTCCACCTACCTCGGGGGAATGGATCATGGATAACCAACCACCGTCGCAGTATTTGCGATAGGCGTTGTGGAAGCACTTGGGTACGTATACATTTCCGTCTTCCAATCTGCATCCTTCTTTTTCGCTTTCCTCGATGGTGGGTTCAAGGACCTCTACGCCGAACTTCCTTGACTCTTCCAGAACCATATCGAACAGATCTCTTGAAAATTCGCTATACCTCTCAAGCTTTGTGAGCTTCTCCATTTCCAGATGTTCGAACAGCACAAATTTCTGGTCTCTCTCGTCCACTAAAAAATTGCTCATCTCAAGTCTCCTCTTAGGATTTTATATTTCGTCTCTTAATTTCTATAAAATAGATATATCATTTTATACTCGTTGTCAATTTTTAAAACAAAAAAAAGGATCGATGTAACGCATTTTTTCAAAAGTCCACTTTCCAAAAAATCCGTATTTTAACAAAGAAATCACAGCTTCATCTCCATGAAGCAGAGGGTCAGGTTCATGTCCCAGAGGAGATCGGTCTTCCGGCCGGTCTCTAAAAAACCGGCGCGGATGTAGAACTCCCTTGCCCGTTTGAGTTCGTCAACGGTAACAAGGACTATCTTCCTGTACCCTTTTTTTCTGGCAAAATCGACCGCCATTTCTATAAGCTTGTTTCCAATGCCTATCCTCCTGTATCCCTTTTTCACCGTAAGCCACCTTATTAAAGACCTCCCATCGCTTTGGCTTATCATATAGAGGAGGCCGACAAGAACGTCTTCAAATTCCGCCAGGACAAATAGATCCTGTTTCGGGTCCCATGTAATCAGCATCTCCTTTAGAGTCCGAACGGCGTCCTTCAAAAACGAGATGTGCCATCCCATCTCTCCTATGTAGACCTCGCGCATTAGATCAATGACTCTGTTTGAATCTCCCCCCCCAAACGGCCTCAATATTATTTCTTTGCCTTTCTTGGGAGTCTTATATATCAAGCCCCTCTTGCCCAAAAAATCCTCCCAAAAAAATAAGTCCGCTAAATGATAAGTCTTTACTTTCAAGGCCATCTATTATATCATAGACAATCATGCCCGTTGCACATATCATTTTGACCTCTATGCCGATAGTGATCGGCAGAAAGAATTCCCGCCTCCCATGTATCTGCATGCTGGTTGAGAATGGCAACTCCCTTATGCTTTTCGACACCGGCGGATTCTGGGGCAAGGAGCTATTAAACTCGCTCGATAAACTCGGTTTTTCCCCGGACGACATAACACACGTCTTCAATACCCACTTTCACGGAGATCATGCCGGGGGGAACGCTCTCTTTCCCAAGGCCGTCAAGATCGCAAGCGAAAGGGAGTATATTTTTTCGCGCGAGTGGCTCTGCAATTTTTCCAATGCAAAAAATCGTGAGGAGTACATGAAGGAGTACTTTCCTTACCTCGGTATTGAAATAATCAGGGACAGGGCGAGGCTTTTATCCGAACATCTCGAGCATATCCCCGACTACTGGTGGAACGGCAAGATGGAGGGATATAGCTGGATCGAGAACGGGGCCGAAATACCTTCGGGCGTCTCACCTCTCGAGACCCCCGGCCACACCCCCCACCACACCTCATACGTAGTTTCGGGTGAAAAGGCAAAAATAATCTTTTCAGGAGACGCCTTGAGCCAGAGATCGGTGGCCTCAGGGACCGAAGTGATCGACGAGCCTCATATCGATCTCTCGGCACACAAAAAGAGCAAAGACATGATACTTTCTGTCGACGGCCTTATAGTTCCTGGCCACGATCGCCCGTTCGCAACGGGGGATGTCGGTGTTAGGGTGGGGAAGAAGATCGAATTCTGATCCTGACGGCGAGGTCGCTTTTCTATCAGTCCTCTATTTTATTACTTGAGAAAATACATCTGAGACAAAGGATAGATTCAATAATATAAATATTCCTCAAGTATCTTTTAGGATCGTATCCCGCCTGAAGGCAGGAAAAATCCCCTAGGGCGCGACTAATCCTTAAACAATCCCCTGAACCTTGCATACTTCGCCATTGCCGAGAGGGCGACCGATGCGCGCTCCGGGGTCGGATATATCGGTATATTGACCTCCATCATCTTGGCGACGATCGGGTCCTCTTTCCCCGAAAATGAAGCCGCGACTATCGGGATGTCGTAATTTCGGTTCAAATCCGAAAACTCATCGATAATCGCCTTTAGGTATTCGTCATATTGGTCTAGCCTGTCGCTGTCATTTAGGCCGAGCTTCTTAAACTTCTTCATCATGTGGGCGGCACCGAAGACCCCGTAGAAGAGGACGGCGTCAATCTCGCCGCTTTCTATGACCTTTTTGGTTATATCGATATAAAGCTTTCGGGCATCGAAATCCATGGTCAGGTCGACCGGGTTTCCGACCTGAGCGGTCGGTATAACCATTTCCCTCAATTCCTTTTGTAGGTCTTTGCTTAACTCCGGCACCTTAAGCCCCCCTCTGACGGCGGCGTCGGCCATCGAGACGCCCGGCCCTCCGGAGTGGGTTATGACCACCACCCTGTTTCCCTTCGGTAGTGGTTGTGTAGAGAATGCGTGTGCAAAATCGAAGAGCTCCTCGACGGTCTTGACCCTGATTATCCCCGTCTGGGCGAAGACCGCATCGATGATACGATCGGGGCTTGCGACGGCCCCGGTGTGGGACTTTCCCGCCCGCGAGCCAACCTCGGTGCCCCCCACATATAGGGCCACCACGGGTTTTTTTGAGGTTACGGTCTTTGCCGCCTTGATGAATTTTTCGCCGTCACCGATACCCTCGATGTATGCGGCAACCGAACGGGTGTTTTCTTCTTCGGCGAAATAGAACAGGCAATCCGCTATGTCTATGTCGGATTGGTTGCCGACGCTTATCGCAGAAGACAGGTTGATCCCGAGTTTCGGAAAATATGGTAGGGGCTGTGTAATGTAGCTTCCGCTCTGGGAGACGATCCCGACGCCGCCTGCTTCTCCCTCATATATGAACATCGAGGCGTTAAGCTTTATGTGAGCATTGATTATCCCGATGCAGTTCGGACCGGTAAACCTTATGCCATATTTCCTTGCAGTCTTGATCAGCTCCGCCTCGAGATTTTTTCCGTCGTCTCCCATCTCCTTGTAACCGGCGGTAATGACAACGGCGCTTTTTATCCCCTTCTCGCCACATTGTTCTAGTATTTCGGGGACGAGCCTGTTGGACACTACAATGATGGCGAGGTCGACTTTGCCGGGGATGTCGGTAAGCTTCGGATAGACCTCAAGCCCGAGGGCAACTTTCTCCGTCGGATGTATCGGATAAACGATCCCCTCATAGCCGCTCGATATTACCGAGGCCATGAGGTTTGTGGCGGGGTTTATAAAATTGTTGGACGCTCCAACGATTGCGATGGATTTCGGATTCAGGATCTTTTTCAGCGCAACGGCGGTCTCTGTCATCTCTTTCATTTCGTGCTACTCCAATCAAAATCAGATCAACATGAAAATATCGTTGCTTCATTATATGACGGCGGAGTTTATCTTGTCAACGATGAGAAGAGGTTTTGTGACGATAGGAATCTTTAATAGAGAAAATTTATAGTTAGATTACCTTATGGGATTTTTATAAATCCAAAGTTGACCTTTTGGTTTTCATTTAAAATGATTAGTATTGCGGCAGATTTCTAATAAAACAAATATCCAATTTAAAGGCGACTCACATGTCGCCCCTTTTTCATTTGCATTCTTGTCCACCAAACATAAAAAATAACTGGTATGAGTTAGTATCGCTTGGTGATGGTATATTCAAAGAGTCAATCTTTATCATCTACTCATTATCAAACTCCGGCTTTCTCTTTTCGATAAACGACATTGGGCCCTCGTAAAAATCTCGGGTGAAAAGGAGCGTATTAAAGAGCATACTTTCGATCCTTAAGCCCTCAGTAAAGGGCGTCCCGATGCCGCGCATCAATGCCTCCTTGTCGACGCGTATCGCCCCCTGCGGGAATTCGCATATCATCTCGGCCAGCTCCTTTACCCTGTCCATCAATTTTTCCTTCGGGACGATCTCGTTTACGAAGCCGATCCTGTATGCCTCCTCGGCGTCGAACTCCTTTCCCGTGATGATATAATAGAGGGCGTTTCCCATCCCCATGATCCGCGGGAGCTTCTGTGTGCCACCGTCACCGAGGCCGACGTTCCAGCGCCGCTCGAGACACCCGAACCTCGCGCTGTCGGCCGCTATCCTGATGTCGGCCGCCGCGGCGATCTCCATCCCGCCGGCGTAACAGAAGCCGTTTATCGCACAGATTATCGGTTTGAAGATGTCTATCCCTCTGGTGTATCCGCCGAACCCCGGACCGTCGTAGGCCCTTCGTCTGAGGTAGGTCGCCGTACCCGAGACCTTCGGGTGATACCCGGACAGATCCGCACCGGAGCAAAAGGCCGTATCGCCCGCGCCGGTGATGACGGCGACGTATGCGTCCTTGTCGTCTTTGAAAGCGTTCCATGCATCGACCATTAGGTCTTCGGTCTCGGCATCTATGCAGTTCCTCTTATCGGGGCGGTTGAGCGTGATATAGGCTACGTGCCCGTCTTTCTCGTACAGGACTTTTTTTGTCATGATAACCTCGTCTAAAATCGAATTATTGGTTTTTAAGCCTTAACCAAGCGCTTACCCATGATGTTGAGCTTGAATTTCCTTATCGTATCGGGTGGTATAATATCCCCTTCGGGGCTTTTAAAACAGATTGCGTCAAGAGGGCACTGAACGATGCAGGCGCCGCAGCGGACACAGTCCGAAATCCTCGGTGTTTTCGCCGTACGCCGTGTCTTATCGACCTCGAAGCAGCCCCTAGGACAGACATCATTACAGGATCCAATCCCCCTACATTTATCTGTATTGAGGATGACCGTAAGGAGCCTGTCTTCGTGGGTGCCGCTCTTAAATGTGGGAGTGCTACCCATGAGGTCGAGTGACAAGATGAGGATTAGGACGAGCGAGATCAGCCCCCATCGGAAGATGAACGCCCATGAGAAACTCCCCCAAAGGATGCTGTATGCAAAGAGGCCGAGAACAAAAAGCCCCCAGAAGATGAGCTGGATGCCACCGCTCCCGAAGTCGAACAGGATGAAGGCGACCCTTTTCCCCTCAGTTTTTAGAAGCTTTTCGTAGAGCGGGAAGAGTAGAAAAATCAATAGGCTCAAACCCCATATGACGATTGTCAGGGGTAAAACAGCGGACTTCCAGAATATGAGAAAAATGAGGGCGGCGATGACGGATATCGGAAATGCCCATGCGACCGCCATCTCGAAACGGTCGGATATCGGGAATCTGACCCTTCGCATTTCATCTGTCTTTTCAAAATTTCTCTCCAAAAACTTCGGGATATCTTTTGCGTAGACGGGCCCCCATAAGACATTCCACCCGGTCTTTTTCCTTATCTGTCTTGATTCCACCCCCGCTGCCGCAAGCTGGGGGAGGATTATGGTTCTGGTATCGGTCATATCCTCAATCCCTGATACTTTTATCGCCGAGATTACATCGTGGTGGGTGAGATGCCCTCCGGTGGCGGCGCACCATACGTTGATGCCGCGGCTGTTGGCAATAAGAAGGTAGACGTCGAGGCCCTTTAGTTTTCTCTTCAACCTTTCCACGGTCAGATGGTAGTTACATGTCAAAAGCACCGGGGAGTTTCTCTTCGGATTTCCTATCTTTATCAATCCCGTCTTCTGGGGTAGGGGAAAGAGCCTTAAGATTGTGGAGATGATGTTTACGAGGAGATATCTTATCATTTTACCACTCCTTTATTTCCGGGGTTTTCACAGACGAGCTCGATAAAGTTTCCGAGCCTACTTGTTCTTTTGGATTTTATCATAAAACCCGCGTCCTCTATCCTCTTTGGGAGATTTTTTACGGCGCTTGTGGTCGTTTGGGTGAGGATGTATGTAATCACGACGAGGGGGAACCGCAGAAGAAAGCTTAGAATCCGTTTCAGGATATTGTGGGGTCTCACCTCATCCGCAACGAGTAGGAGGCCCTTGGGCACGAGAAGCCTCTTTGCCTCTTGGATTACAAATCCGAGTTCACCATCGGTGAGCTCAGAAAAACATAGTCCGCTCATAATGACGTCGTATTTACCCTTTTCGCTACCAAGCTCTGCGACGCCCATCTCGGAAAATTCCACACTTTTTTCGAGGCCAAAATCCTTCGACCGCTTTTTTGCGATCTCGAGCATCTGCGGATTTACATCGATTCCCGTAACCTTCGCACCGATCTTTGCGGCCCTAAAACTCAGTGCACCCGTCCCGCATCCGATATCGAGGACATTGTCCCCCTTTTTGATATGGGACGTCAGCCGGTCATATACCCTGTCGACCCTCCCAAGGGTGAGGATGCGAATACCCGTGTCGTAGCGCAGGGGGGCCGATTCGAGGACCTTCATCAATACGTATGTGCTCATCTTGTGAGTTTCCTAAAAAAATATACTACATTTTATTCTCAATGAAAAGCCTTGCGGCCTGTTTATCTCTTAAAATTGGGTTTTCGCTTTTCGGAGAATGCAAGAAGCCCTTCCTTTCCGTCGGGGTGTGCACCGCATTGTGTGATGGCCATCCTCTCCTTTTCGAGCTGGGACTCAAGCGCCGTCTCGAAAGAATCGTTCAGGAGCCTCTTTGACAAAGCAAAGGAGTTGAGGGAAGAATTTGTTATCTCCTTTGCCATCGCGACCGCTTCATCGAGAGTCTTGTCGTCGTCGGTGACCTTCGTTACGAGGCCCCATTCCAGCGCCTTTTCCGACGGAATCGGTTCATCAAAGACCAAGATTTCGAGTGACCGTGCGAGACCGACCAGCCTCGGCAGTATAAATGAGCATCCGCCGTCGACGGAAAGGCCCGACGATGTATAGGCCTGCTTTAGCGTCGCCGATCTCCCCATGACCCTGAAATCGCATGACAGCGCAAGCGAAAAGCCGCCCCCCGCGGCTATGCCGTTGATTGCCGCAACGACCGGTTTTTCCATTCCCCTTATCTCGAGAATTGCCTGATGATAGCATGATGCCAGCTTGTGAAATGCGGCTTCGGGCCCGGTGGGAAATTCGTAAACCCACTTGAGATCACCCCCCGAACAGAAGGCTTTCCCCTCGCCCGCGATTACGATCCCTCGTATATCATCGTCTTTGGCGATGGTGATAAGATGGTGGTAAAGCCCCTCGATAAGTTCATAATTGAAGGCGTTATACGCCTTGGGGCGGTTGAGGAAGATCTTTTCAATCTCTCCGTCACGAACTGTACGTACTAGTTCAGACATTTTTTCACCTCGAAGAATAAGTAAGAGTTTGGTGGAAATATTACTTGAAGAGATAAAGAATCCAAAATTTATATATTATTCATAGAAGGGGCAAGATGTTAAGCAAAGTGATCCAATTATCAGATCCTATACGAATCCTATTTTTTCAAAACCATGTTTTGAAACTTGCCGCCGGGACAGATGTCCCTGATTGCGCAGACAGGACATATAGTCAGGCCGAAAACAATATAGTAGACTACGTGAAATAAAAAATAGCCTATCGCAAATGCGATACCGAGCTTTGCAATCCAAAAAATGGGAAATAAAGCCAATCCCAGGAGGCCGATAAAGGCGATTGAGGCGTTGATATCGAAGAGCCTTTTTGATTTTTTGACCTTTTTCTTGCCGTATAGAAATTTCGCCAGTATACTCGCTGGCATCAAACACGTGACTCCCGGGCAGAAACCACCGACATACGGACATTCCTGGTATACACAGCAGTATGTCATGAAAAAGCACATTACGAGATAGAATAATAGGAACAATATCGAAAGGATGGGGCTGAAAGACCAAAGGTAGATGAATACCAAGATATAGAGCGCAAGAATTGGTATTGTGAGGAAAAAATAGAGTGTCTTCCTTTGATAGGGGACGCAGGACATATCCGGTTTTTTCCCATTTGACATTTGTATACTCCTTTACATATCCGTATCGGTAAGAATGTGATGTAAAACGGTCTCGACATCCTAAATGCGGGAATCCCTCTTCCAATCTTCCGTCGTAACGCCCCGCATTTTTTTGACACAAAGACGGTTTTAGTTTAGAGTTACAAGACCGTTTTTGGGCCCAATGATGTGTCCTCTATTTCAATAGCTCGATGAACTGGATCCTCCACCCGTCAGGGTCTTCGATAAAAGATACCTTTCTGTCGGGCCTGAGTTGAATGGGTTCCATGATGATCTTCACCCCTTCGCCCTTCATTTTTTCCACGAGCGACACCACATCATCGACCATAAAGGCCATGTGATTTGGTCCGTAGCCGAGGTCTACATTTATCCTCTCATCATTAGGATTTGCCTCTTCTATCTCTATGAGGGTGTGTTCGTTGCCGACGAAGATAAATGGTTTTCCGAGGTCTACGGTCTCGATGATCTCAAGTCCCATGAGCCTCGTATAGAAGTCGAGCGATTTTTTTATATCAGCAGCTTTTATCCCCAAGTGGTTGAAACGCAAGGTTTATTCTCCTTTTTTCGATATATGATCCTTTACGATACTGAGTGCTTCTGTTGAAACATCGAGGGTCTTTTCGATGTCTTCATCCGAGTGGGCTCCGGAGAGGAACCAGTTGTGATGGGGGTGGAAGAATATCCCGCGCTTTGCCGCCTCACCGCAAAATAGGCGATTGAGCTCGAGATTTTGATCGCCCACGAACGACATGAACGGCATGGCATCGTGGCCGGTGTAATTTACCTTGAGCCCATGTTTTTCGGCGGCGGAAATAAGGCCCTTTTTCAATAGGGCACCCTGTTTTGCGACCTTCTCGATGATACCCTCCTCCTCGATGACATCGAGAGTTGCGATGGTGGCGGCCATCGGGACGGCGGAGAAAAAGTGCGTGCCCGTGAAATATACCTCTTCTGCGGCCTTCTTGATCTTGGCTTTTCCGAGGCACGATGATATCGGATAACCGTTTGCCATCGCCTTCCCGAGGCATACCAGGTCGGGATCGGCCCCGAAGTGGACGTGGGAGCCGTTGATGTGGAGGCGGAAGTTACAGCGGATGTCGTCCATGATAAATAGCGAGCCCTCGCTGTCACAGAGTTTTCTGACTTCATCAAGAAGGCCGGGAGCCGGCATCACCTGGTCGGCCATTGCGGGATGATGATATGGGGTGAGCATGACTGCGGCCACGTCGCCCTTATGCTTATCGAAAATCCCCTTCAGCCCTTCAAGGTCGTTGTAGTTGAAGTGTTCTACGAATGCCTGATACTCGGGCGGAATGCCGGCAGGATTGTGGGAGTTCCAGAAGTGGGCGCCGTGATAGGCACCGTTTGCTATTATTATAACCCTCTTTTTTGTATAGTTCCTGGCAACGGCGATGGAATAGGATGTGGCGTCCGAGCCGTTTTTACCGAATACGGTCCAGTCCATCCCGCTGATAAGTTCAACGAGCCTCTTTGCAGTCTCGTTCCAACGGGAAGAAGGGAGGGTAAAGCAGTTCCCCCTTTCCATCTGGGATTTTGCCGATTCCTCGACGTAGGGGTGGCCGATACCGAGGATGTTTGTGCCGAATGAACACATATAGTCGATATACTCGTTTCCATCCACGTCCCAGATATGGGAGCCTTCGCCGCGCTCGAGAAAGCATGGATAGGATCCATAGGTCAAAAACATGGGGCTTCGGGGGCCGTAGATGCCGTTTGGGACATATTCCTTCGCCTTCTCGAACATCTCGTAGGATTTTTTGAATGTGTAGGTCTTCATGGTCTTTTCTCACTTGAAAAATTTGAACAATGGGAAATTGGTCTTTATTTGCCAGATCCTGCTACTGATTCAATTCTGGCATTAAATCTATATCTTCATTGTCGGTATCGAGCTGTATAAATTCGGATGAGGTCACAGCTTTCATTTGCCGTTACTTTTTGTCTTACTCCTACCGGTTTTCCAAAGGCACATATGGCCTATTGAGATCGCCTATATATTCCTGAGTCGGCCTGTATATCCTGTTTGCATCCATCTGCTCCTCCCAGTGGGCGGCCCACCCGACAACCCTCGATATGGCGAATGTTGGTGTGAAAAGATCCACCGGGATTCCGAGGACCTCGAGGACGACGGCCGAGTAGTAGTCGACGTTTGGGTAAATCTTCTTTTGAGCAAGTCTGTTCCCCACCTCTTTTTCGAGGGCAACGGCTATCTCATATAGGTCCTTTAACTCTTCCCCTCCTATTGTTTTGATAAGTTGCGGTATATAAGATTTTAGGATCGGTGCCCTCGGGTCTATGGTCTTGTAGATCCTGTGACCGATCCCCATGATCTTTTTCCCCGCCCCCAACATCTCTTCTACGAACTTGGATACATTGTCAGGTCTCCCTATAGAGTAGAGCATCCTCAAGGCCCTCTCATTTGCCCCTCCGTGGAGCGATCCCGACAGGGCCCCAACGGCCCCCGAAATTGCAGAATAGATGCTGGCGTTGGTGGAACCAATAATACGGGCTGCAAAAGTTGAGGCGTTAAGGCTGTGTTCTGCCATGAGTATGAGGCATTTATCCAAGACCTTCCCCACATAGGGGTCGGGCGGGATTCCAGTTAGCATGAAGAGGAAGTTTTCGGCGTGATTATATTTCGATACGGGAGGAAAGGGGTCCTCGCCGTTTCGGCATCGGTCGAAGGCCGCGACGATTGTTGGAACCTTGGCTATGAGGGAGGTTGCCCGCCTGATGTTGTGTAGGGGTGATGATACATCGTCGGCGTAAAAATCTTCACCCTGAAGGAGCGCTATTGCAGACTGGAGGGCAAGCATCGGGTGCATCCCAACCGGGAATTTCTTTATGACCTCGAGGATAGAGAGCGGGAGGACTCGCTGTCTCCCCAGGAGGGTGGTGAACTGCTTGAGTTCGCGTTCATCTGGAAGATGATTGTAAAGAAGTAGAAAGGCCGTCTCCTCGAAGGTGCTGTGCTCTGCCAACTCCTCGATGGATATACCCCGATAAGAGAGCTTCCCTTTCTCACCGTCTATATGGCATATCGAGGAGCGAGATGCAACAACACCATCGAGGCCGGGTCTGTATTTTACCTCTTCTTTCGGCTCTTTTTCCAGCCCGGCCGATTCCTTCTGGTCATCTCTTTTGATGTCGATCTCTTCTGTATCATTTTTCTTTGACATAGTAATCGCTCCTAGTCTTGATAATTATCAGTTTTATGAAAAGTATAAATAAATACATCTGGATAAGAACAATTGCAAAATGTAACAAAAATCGGCGACTTTGTCAAACTTAAATCAATTGATAAGTTGTTTTTTTATCTCTGGCGTATCTCATTTACGAACATAAATAATGTTTACAAAGGGAAAAAATTTTTCAAATTGATGATGAGATTTAACATTCATAAGGTCGGTGAAGATATGAGTCGGCGAAATACCATTATATTTTTTAGATCAAAGTTGTGATGACTATCTTATTTGGGGTGGAAGATAAAAGAGGACTTGGGCATTTATCCCGTCTTCTGTCCTCGGATTGGTTTTTCTATTTGAGTGGGATTATCTTCCCCCCCGATCGGATCGATCTATCTGTGGCCGTTAGCACCTTTACGACATCATATCCCTCCCTGGCGCCGGACAGCGGCGGGGTGTTATCCATCACACAGGAGATGAAGTGCCTCATCTCCTCGATTAAGGGTTCATTTGCGGGGACAAGGGGTATATTGATATCGCCGTGGCGGATCAATATGCTCTGGACCAGGTCGACGGATCCGGTTACCTCGGCCCCCTTGTCGTAAACCTTTACCTTTTCTGTTGTCTCCATGTCGTCGAAGACTACCATCTTTTTCGATCCCACAACGACGACCTTCCTCTCCTTGTGGGGATCGAGCCACGATACGTGTATCTGGGCGATCTTGCCACCGGGGAAAAAGAGGGTTATGAATGCCACGTCCTGAATATTTTTTGTCAGATACGAACTCCCTTGGGCGGATACGGCCTCGGGCTCTTCACCCATGAGGTCCAGGATAATAGAGATGTCGTGTGGGGCGAGTGACCAGATGACGTTCTCATCTTTTCTCACGACGCCGAGGTTCAATCTCTTGGTGTACATATATAATATATCGCCGATCTCCTTTTCCTTCACTAGCTTTCCAAGCGTTCTTATAGCCGGATGGTATATCAGGAGGTGGCCGACCATGAGGAGATTGGATCTGTTGTTTTGTGTGATATTTAATAATCTTTCGGCGTCTTTCAGGGTGAGGGCCATCGGCTTTTCGACGAAGACCGATCTGCCCGAGAGCAAAAACCTCTCCGCTAGTTTTTTGTGTGTGGGGGAGGGGGTGGCGATGATGACCGCGTCTATCTCCTTGTTTTTTTCGACGTCGCCAGGGTCATTTGTAAATGAGATGGCGGGATAGAGCTTTGAAAGCATCCTCGTCCTTTCGGGATTTATGTCGCAGACCAATCTCACGTCGGCCTGGTCGATCTGACTAAGTGCCCTCAAGATGTTGGTTCCCCATCCCCCGACCCCAACGACTGCTGTTCTTACCTTATCCATTCATATCACCGAAATTGATTCTCGATATCCAACCTTTCTCAGGATCTATTTATCGTTGCTGACTGATTTCGAATTCGGCCCGCCCCATCTCGAAGATGTCGCCGCCATAGGCATCTATCGCCACGATGACGGGAAAATCATCTACTATAAGCTCCATGACCGCCTCGGAGCCGAGTTCGGGATAGGCGATTACCTGTGCCGATTTGATGTGCCGGGAGAGCATGGCCCCGACACCGCCGGTGGCGGCGAAATAGACCGCCTTGTATTCTATGAGGGCTTCCCTTACTTCGACAGACCTCTCACCCTTTCCGATCGTTCCCCCGAGCCCCAGAGAATAGAGCCTCGGTGAGAAGGGATCCATTCGGCTTGACGTGGTCGGGCCGGCCGAACCGATTACTCTACCCGCGGGCGCCGGGGTGGGGCCGACGTAGTAGATCACCGCTCCGTCTATGGGGAATGGGAGCGATTCGCCACCGTCGAGTAGCTCCATGAATTTCTTGTGGGCGGCATCCCTCGCCGTATACACGATCCCTGAAAGCAAAACCATAGTCCCCGCCCTTAGTTTCAATATATCGTCTTTGTTGAGGGGGGTTTTTAGCTTTAAGGCTTCGGCATCTTTCATTTTATGAGGGCCCTTAAACGATAGTTGTCTTTATAAAGCTATCACGTTTTCTTTCGGATATCAATCTGTTTTCGGGCATCATTTTGTTTTGATGGAAAAAAGGATTGGGAGGACACGCTATTTCTGTATTTTATTTATGATGTAGTATCCTATCGAGATGGACAGGATAATGACACCTATGGCAATCATCTTTAAACTTTGGATTTTATGTATGTCCATGACTATCACTTCTCGGGCGATGGTGATAAGGGCAACCATGAACACGACTTGGACACGTATTATATTTTCTGCAATGTATACCTTGATTGTCTCTAAAAGTTCGAGGCCTATCAAGACCAAAAGAAATAGCCCGAATATCTCCAGTATCTCTTTGATATCCAGAAGTAAGACAGGGGGAGACAGGATGTTTGCCAAAAGTACATAACCGAGGTCAATGGTGGCGAGGAGAAGCACCAGCGCCATCATTATTATCAGCACAATTATGATTGCCTTCTCAAATAGGCTGAGGATTTTGGACATCTTTTTCACTTATTTTATTTTTAGGGGCTTTTTAGGAAATTATCACCTTTTGATGTTTAAATCAATCTTTTTTGTCTTTTCCATATTTGAAATCAACGAAAAAGCTTTAGTTCGATCCTTTTCATTTGTTGTTATGGCAGGGTTTCAGGTTTTCGATGGAAGGTATAATCCGGGAAAATAGTCCGATGATCGGTGGGCGATCTCAGGATGCCTCCGCCCGCTCTTTTAGAGCCTTATTCATTTCCTCAAAGCCGGCCCTGGTTTTGGCGAAAAGCATCTTTCCGAAAAGAGGGACGAGGATGCCGTTTAAAAGCTCTTTTTGGATAAAGAGGACGTTCCCCTTATCTAATGTTTTGATGATGAATATATGTTCGCCCTCAAAGAGGCGCGATATGAAAAGCTTCCAAAGCCACCTGAGCTCCGTGTTGGGATTTGAGATTGTGACCCTCGGCATAAATTTAATGATCTTGCCCCCCGGAGACTCCAAAAATATCTCGAGCTGCGAGCCGCTCTCCGCCCTTCCAATTATCTGGCGGATGAAGGGATTCCATATCGGATATTTCTTAAAGTCGATGAGGATTTCCCATACCCGCTCGGGCCTTGCACTTATCTCTATTTCGGTTTTGAATTCTTCCATTTTAATTCACCATATTTAATATTGGGTGAAAAAATTGTAATAATGGCTTTTTAAGGTATCTCTCCAAATTTTTCCCCATTTCTATTTCTTTCGAGTAAATAGGGAAATTTTTGTTTTAGATTATCATTTTCTTTTATCAAATACAACAATTCTTTATTTCTAAAATAATGATAGATATTGCTTATTAAAATTACGATTTACCACAAAGAAGATTTAATAGTGTAGACCGTACGGTAAGAAGAAATTAGGGCGGATACTCCATGTTTAATTAGTAATTTAATATTTTTAAAGGATAGATTTAAGTTTCTGCGAAATCATCTTTTTCCCAACTTTCTCATTTTTTAACAAATCACTTACAATAACCCCTTGACAACTCCTCTTTCCATGTAATATTATAAATTCAATAGATATGGGCCATTAGCTCAATTGGTAGAGCAACTGACTCTTAATCAGTAGGTTTCAGGTTCGATCCCTGGATGGCCCACCATTTTTTGATTAATAAATAAATCGATATATATTCTCTTGCCATTAGTTTAGGCGAGAGTGGCGGAATTGGTAGACGCGCTGGATTTAGGATCCAGTGGATAATATCCGTGGGGGTTCAAATCCCCCCTCTCGCACCATAAATAAATTCCCGCTTTACTTCCCCACCCCTTTACCGAATCGATACAATGATATATAATAGTATTGGATACCGAGATTTGAGGAGCCATTTATGAAAGTAGATTTCGAGGACATCTCAAGCGTCAAGAAAAAGATAAAGGTGGTGGTCCCCGCCAATACCGTGACGAAAGAGATCGAAAAGGCGTATGACTCCCTTAAGAAAAAGGCAAAGGTCAAGGGCTTTCGGCCCGGAAAGGTCCCAAAGGATATCCTCATCCAGCGGTTCAAGGAGGAGGTTGAGGCCGACGTCACCGAAAAGATCTTCAAGGATACCTATCCCGAGGCGATAAAAGAGATGGGTATAGAACCGATAACCTATCCCGATGTGGACACCAAGGGGGCGAAGACCGGAAAAGATTTCTCATACTCCGCCACGGTTGAAGTACTGCCCGAGATCACCGTCACCGGTTTTAAGGGGATGGGAGTCGAAAAGGAGATCGTGAGCCTTGATCAAAAAGACGTTGATACTGTTCTTAAAAATTTCGCGGAAAGCCATGCAACATTGGAGACGGAAGCCAAAGAAAGAGCGATACAGTCGGGCGATATCGCCGTAATAGACTTCGAGGCCTTTATAGGCGATGAGCCGGTTGACGGCGGGAAGGCCGAAAACTATCCCCTCGAGATCGGAGCGGGGAGGTTCCCCGAAAAATTTGAAAAGAAGCTTATCGGAAAAATGCCTAAAGACTCCGTAACTATCGACGTTGATTTTCCGGATGACTACCCAACTGAGTCGTTTAAGGGAAAAAGGGTAAAGTTCGAGGTTGCGATAAACGAGATAAAGGTGAAGAAGCTCCCCAATATAGACGACGAATTCGCCAAGGATGTAGGAGATTTTAAAGACCTTAAGGACCTCAGAGACAGTATCATGAAGGACCTCGAAGAAAGGGAGAAAACGAGGGTGGAGATGGACTTCAATGAGATGATTTTGAAAAAACTCATTGAGCTAAATCCCTTCGAGGTGCCCGATGCACTCGTCGATCAGAGATCTATAGATATCATAAGAGATACCGAGATGAGACTCAGGGGACAGGGATTGTCGCTCGAATCGATCGGGGCCGATCCCAAATCGATGATGGGTCGTGTGAGGCCTCAGGCGGAATTCGATGTAAAATCGAATTTCATCTTGGGGGAGATAGCCCGATCGGAGAACATTGAGGCGACAAAGGAGGAGGCCGAACAAAGGCTCAAAAAAGACAGCGAGGCGGCGGGCGTCAAGTACAAGGAGATAAAGGAGCGCTATGATAAGCAGCAGGCCTGGGGTGATCTTATTGCCCGTATGAGGAGAGAAAAAACACTTGATTTTTTGGGGAAAATTGTTAAAATAAAAGAGGTGAAGAAAAAGATGGGTAAGGATGCGAAAGGGTAGGTGGTGAAGGGGAGGGGGAACTTTTAAGTAGATTTTTTCTTCTTATTTTTTTGCACGGAAAGTAAAGAACGATGTCTTTAATACCGATGGTTGTGGAACAGGATGGCCGGGGTGAGAGGGCCTACGATATTTACTCGAGGCTCTTAAAGGATAGGATCATTTTTCTCGGGACGACCATAAACGATGATGTGGCGAACCTGATAATAGCCCAGCTCCTTTACCTCGAAGCCGATGACCCGGACAAAGACGTCTCGCTATACATCAATACCCCCGGCGGTTTGGTGACGGCGGGTCTGGCCATCTATGACACCATACGATACATAAAGCCCAGTGTCTCAACCATTTGTGTCGGTCAGGCCGCGTCCATGGGGGCGATACTCCTCGCCGTCGGGACCAAGGGGAAGAGATTCGCACTCCCACACTCAAGGATTCTCATACACCAGCCGATGGGGGGATTTCAGGGGCAGGCTACGGATATCGATATCCAGGCCAGAGAGATCTTGAGGATGAAGGAGGAGCTCAATCAAATCCTTGTAAAACACACCGGCCAAAATCTCGAAAAGATAACAACGGATACCGACAGGGATTTCTTTATGACCGGCCAGCAGGCCAAGGATTACGGCATTGTGGATGAGATCGTAAAACAGCGTAAGTGATATATGAAATATCAGGGTCGAATGCTGCGGTTGGATTATGATTGCGGCAAAAAGTGAAGATGTGTTGTTTTCTCATATAGATACCAAAACAGGGATACTCAAAAAGAAGGTTTGCTATGGATAATCCGAAAGGAAAAGATCAAGGTGTCGGGATGTTCTGCTCTTTCTGTGGAAAGAGCCAGAAAGATGTCAAAAAATTGATAGCAGGTCCTACGAGTTTCATCTGCGACGAATGCGTCGAGCTCTGTAACGATATCATCGCCGAAGAGTATGAGAGGGAAGAACTCTCCCGCAGTCGCTCGGATATCCCGAAACCGGTGGAGATAAAGAAGTTTCTGGATGAGTATGTGGTGGGTCAGAACAGGGCAAAAAAGGTTCTTGCCGTGGCCGTTCATAACCACTACAAGAGGATAGAATCCGATCAGAAGAGCGGCGACGTTGAGCTCCAGAAGAGCAATATAATGCTTTTGGGCCCGACCGGTTCCGGAAAGACCCTTTTGGCACAGACACTGGCGAAGTTTTTGAATGTCCCGTTTACCATCGCAGACGCAACGAGCCTGACCGAGGCGGGATATGTGGGGGAGGATGTCGAAAACATAATCCTAAATCTCCTACAGGCTGCGGAGTACGATCTCGATAAGGCATCCAAGGGCATTATATATATAGACGAGGTCGACAAGATATCCAAGAGGGGTGACAATCCATCGATTACGAGGGATGTCTCGGGGGAGGGTGTCCAGCAGGCACTTTTAAAAATAATCGAGGGGACGATCGCCAATGTCCCCCCTAAGGGTGGTAGGAAACATCCGCAGCAGGAGTTTTTGCCGGTGGATACCACAAACATCCTTTTTATCTGCGGCGGGGCCTTTACCGGACTAGAAAAGATAGTGGAGAAACGAATCCACGTGAGCTCGATGGGCTTCGGGGCTGATATAAAAAGAAGGAAGGAAAAGGATATTGGAGAGCTGCTGTCGATGGTACAGCCGGAGGACCTCATAAAATATGGGCTCATTCCTGAATTTGTGGGGAGGATACCCGTCCACGCCACCCTGACGGAGCTTTCCGAAGAGGCACTGATCAAGATACTCAAAGAGCCGAAAAACGCCCTGATCAAACAGTATCAGAAGCTCTTCGAGTTTGAAAATGTAAAGCTGAGGTTCAGTGACGAGTCGCTTGCGGCGATAGCTCGGCTTGCTATAGAGAGGGGATCGGGAGCGCGGGGCCTTCGCTCGATTATGGAAAACATCATGGTGGACATCATGTATGAGCTCCCCTCTCAAAAGAACATAAAAGAGTGTATCATAAATGAAGAAGTGGTTTTAAATAGAGAAACCCCGATTATACTTTATGAAAAATCCGCCTGATTTAGATATTTAAAACAAGAATAAAAGGAGAAACAAAGATAAATGTTTTTCAAAAACGATAAAGACGAGAATATGGATGTGAGCGGAGATCAAAACCTACTTCCACTTTTGCCGCTCAGAGATATCATCATCTTCCCCTACATGGTCGTACCGCTTTTTGTGGGGAGGAAAAAGTCGATAAACGCCCTCGAATCCGCCATGGCGACCGACAAGAATATACTCCTTTCGGCACAGCTAAACGCCAAGACGGATGAACCGAATCCCGATCAGATATATCGTGTTGGAACCATGGGCGTTATAATCCAGCTTCTGAGACTGCCCGACGGGACGGTAAAGGTGCTGGTGGAAGGGAAGCAGCGTGCCAGGATCAAAAGGTATATCCCAAACGAGGAATACTTCCTGGTCGACGTTGAGACAATCGCGGAGAATGACGAGATCAATCCCGAAGTGGAGGCCTTGGTGCGTTCTATCAACAACACCTTCGAGGCTTATGCGAAACTCAACAGGAAGATACCGCCTGAGATGATCATGAGTGTATCATCTATCAACGAGCCCTCACGCCTAGCCGATACAATAGTCACGCATCTCAACCTGAAACTGGATGAAAGACAGTCCCTGCTCGAGATAGATAATCCCACCAAGCGACTTGAAAAGGTTCTGACATATATGCAGAGTGAGATGGAGATCCTCCAGATAGAAAAGCGGATAAAGAGCCGGGTTAAAAAACAGATGGAGCGTACCCAGAAGGAGTATTACCTCAATGAACAGATGAGGGCGATACAGAAGGAGCTGGGTGAAAAGGACGAGTTCAAGGCCGAGCTGAAAGAACTGGAGGACAATATAAAGAAGAAAAAGCTCTCTGCCGAGGCAAGGGACAGGGCCGAGAAAGAGCTCAAAAAGCTCAAGATGATGTCCCCGATGAGCGCAGAGGCTACGGTAATTAGGAACTACCTCGATTGGATCCTCGCTCTTCCTTGGAACGAGTATACGGATGACAAGCTCGACATCGACGAGGCCGAGAGGATCCTCGAAGAGGACCATTATGGTCTTACAAAACCGAAGGCGAGGATACTCGAATACCTTGCGGTCAAGCAGCTCAAAGACGATATGAAGGGCCCTATCCTGTGCTTTGTGGGCCCTCCAGGTGTGGGTAAGACATCCCTCGGCCGCTCTATCGCAAGGGCGACCGCAAGGAGTTTCGTGAGGCTGTCACTGGGAGGCGTCCGTGATGAGGCGGAGATCCGGGGCCACAGGCGCACATATATAGGGGCGCTCCCCGGAAAGATCATCCAGTATCTGAGAAAATCAAAATCCTCCAATCCCGTCTATCTTATGGACGAGGTTGACAAGATGAGCACGGATTTCAGGGGAGACCCGTCGGCGGCCCTCTTGGAAGTCCTCGACCCGGAGCAGAACCACACATTTAGCGACCACTACCTCGACCTCGACTACGACCTGTCGAAAGTAATGTTCATCACGACCGCCAACCTCCTCCACAACATCCCGAAACCGCTCCAGGACAGGATGGAGATTATCCAGATAGACAGCTACACCGAGATAGAGAAGCTCAACATAGCCCAGAATTTTTTGGTGAAAAAGCAGCGTGAAGAGAACGGACTCAAAGAAAACAACATTTCGTTTTCTGATAGCGCCGTTTTGACCATCATAAGAAATTACACGAGGGAGAGCGGTGTTAGGAACCTCGAGAGGGAGATCGGCTCGATCAGCAGGAAGGTCGCAAAAGAGGTGGTGAAGTACGGGTCGGAGCACTCCGTCAAGATAAGCCCCGCCAAGGTGAGGAAGTACCTTGGTATACCCCGCTACCGTTATGGCAAGCTGGAAGAGAAGGACCTTCTCGGGATCGCCACCGGCATGGCATGGACCGAGGTCGGGGGCGAGCTCTTGACCATAGAGGTGAGCGTTGTGCCGGGCAAGGGGAAATTGACCATAACCGGAAAACTCGGAGAGGTCATGCAGGAGAGCGCACAGGCGGCCATGAGCTATGTCAGGAGCCGCGCCGATGAGCTCGGCCTCGATAAAGACTTCTACCAGAACATTGACCTCCACATCCACGTCCCCGAAGGCGCCATCCCGAAGGACGGGCCCTCGGCGGGGATTACAATCGCAACCGCCATTGCATCCGCTCTTGCAAAGATAAAGGTCAAGCGCGACATAGCAATGACAGGTGAAATAACCCTGAGGGGGAGGATTTTACCGATAGGCGGGCTCAAGGAAAAGCTGCTTGCCGCCAACAGGGGAGGGATAAAAGAGGTGATCATCCCGAATGAGAACGAAAAAGACCTCGAAGACATCCCCGACAAGATCAAAAAGACACTGAAGATAACACTATGCGACCATATGGATCAGGCCCTCAATAAGGCCCTGGTCTTGGAAAACACCGAAGAGTTCTTCAGGAAGAATAAAGAGGCCAAAGAGAAGGAGTTCATGAAATCGGAACGGCTGGCGAGCGAAGAGGGTATCCGGGCCCATTAAGGAGGGCCGCTGAGGGAGGGGCGCCTAGGCAATACCCAAAGAGAGTGGCGAGTGACAATAAGAAGGGCATAGGAGGAGTAAAATCTCTTCTGTGCCCTTTAAAATTTTTCTGTGGACTGTAATTGTAATTGGGGATTGGAATTAGAAAATACAATAGAGACCCGAAAGATATTTACCGCATTAAAGGAGTGAGTATTTTTTGTTGTCATTCCGTATCGCAGTCTTCTTATACTGGCGGTTTTGTCTTGACAAATAAATTTTCGGGTGAGAGAATCGAAAAAGTTTCGGGCGGATAGCTCAGTTGGGAGAGCACCGGCCTTACAAGCCGGGGGTCGCAGGTTCAAGCCCTGCTCCGCCTACCAATGATTTTAGGGAGTTACGAATTTTCGTAGCTCCTTTTTTTGGGTGTAGAATAGATTTTGTAGATAGAAAAGCCCAATACTAATTTCGAAGAATAGTTAATTGAAAACGTGCTTTAAAAGCCCTGATTCAGTCTAATCGGAATATTTGACAAAAAAGGGTGCTTGATGTTAAATTTGTATTGTATAAACTGGGTTCGATAAATAATCTAATAGTTTATATTTTAAAATAAATTATAAAGGAGAACTAAGAATGTCAAACAATAGTAATACGATTACTTGGAACAAGGAAACTGGAATAATTACTTTAACTCGAAATGCAAAAGAAGAAAGAATGATTCTCATGCGTAAGGGATTTATTGAAGCGTTTTTTGATGAGATAGCCAATGTTGAGGGGAAAAATACCTTAACGATGACGTTTAGAAACCTCCTTAAGGAATTGGGGGCTTCAAATGAATTTCTTGAAAAGCCAGATTATGATACCTTCAAGAGATTTCAAGATGAATATATCCTTCCCCTTTCCATAGAAAAGGAGAGTATCCCTGATGTATTTACGTGGGATGGTAAAGGGAGGGAATTTACTGCCTTTGGAGATACTGTATTCACCTTTCAAACGCTTCATTTTCTGCAGTCTTTCAAAAATGTAATGGCCGATATCCTTACAGAAAGAGGTGCCGTGGCAATTCTTCACTCTGTTGCGAAACGTGGTGGTGTAGTTGTGGGCGAGAAAGCCTGTATCAACTATGGATGGAAAGAGTTGGACAGCGCCATGTCTTCCATTGACGGAGCATTATCATACATCTTTCCATTTTTAGGAT
>CAZDOD010000003.1:0-43197 GCA_964506935.1 uncultured Thermodesulfobacteriota bacterium
CCCTTTTTCTCGGTGCAGTCCCTTATGTGGCACTGCTGGCAGAAGATGATCCGCTCATCGGACATGCATCCCTGGCACTTTATCTCTTCGGTCGGAATGCCGTAGACGCCGGAGAGCTTCTCCTTGAACTTGACGTTGTTGTCGCGGTGGGCGATCATGATGGAACAGACCCCGCAGTATAGGCCGCACGGGGCGAGAAATTCCTTTTTTAATTCCATAGTAATATCCTCCATGATATTAAATTGAAATCCTAATTTTTTTAAATTTCAAATAAGAATTTTACGATCCATCTCCTTTGTCCCCCGCCTCGAAGAGGTCGGCGACGATCCCCGAAAGCCTCATAGTGTGTCGTTTGATCTGATCGAGACTCCTCCCGGGATATCGGGCGTAGCTTATCATGATGCCGTTTAGGGCCGAAAAGAGGGCGTGGGATATGAGCCTTGTGTTTCCGGAAAGCCCCGTCCCTTTCACTATGTTCTCGATTACATCCATGAAGTCTCGCATTATTGGGTTAAGCTTCTCGGTGGCCTCGGCGGAAAGGCTCCCACCTCCCGTCATGAAGTGGCTCATCATCTGATAGAAGGAGATATTGTCGTTCAGGTAGCCGACGTGTATCTCGCAGAGCCTTTTGATGGAACAGCCGCCCTCTTTTCTTCGCTCGGCCTCGATAATATCAAGTTCATCTTTTGCCCATTTGAAGAAGAGATCCAGAAAGAGATCGTCGATGTTTTCATAGTAGCGGTAGATCGTCCCCGGGCTGACACCGGCCTCCTTTGCGATCTCCCGGACGGTAACGAAAAGAAAATCCCTTTCGGAAAATAGTTTCAGGGCGGCTTCGAGGATAAACTCGCGCCTGGCCTCGCGCTCCTTCTCTTTAAGGTCGTCAAAGGTCGTGATGGGCATTGTGTTTTATCCTCCGATTTGATTTTACATTAATCCCGAAGACTTTTTTAGCCTATCGGGATATACCCGCGATCTCTTTTACTATTGCTTTTACCCTTTCGAGGTCGTAGAGTCTCCTCGTAATTATCTTGTTGGTGTCCGGAGAGCCCGCGGCGTTTATCGTAAAACCGAGGAGTGTCCCCGTAAGCCTCGATGCGGCGAGATCCTGTGCGAGGTTCATGACCCTGAGTCTTTCTTCGGTCGTGAAGTCGGAACTCCCCCTCAGCCCCTCTTCGATATACTCCCTCAGATTTGGATTTTCCCAGTCGGCCTCTGTGGGCATGGTCGATATCAAGCCACCCGCGATGTCGTGTATGTGGGCGATGTGGTTTGGCATGAGGGAGCGTATGTAAGACAGTCCCGAATTGGCTATGACCGCATCCGGGAGGAAGACTCCGCTCGGGTGTTGTTTTCCCTCCGCGGCGGCCCCGATTGAGCAGCCGTAGGCGGTGGATGCGGCCATCATCATCTCGGTTATCTTGTCTTTGATGTGGCCCACGCCTGTTCCAAGCCCGTTTACATCGGCAAGGAGCGCCGCCGTCCCGATCAATAGGTCGGTGTGTCCCGCACTGCAAGCGCACTTCGACTGCCTGTGGAGGGAGGCGAAATAAAGGGGGAGGTTTATCGCCTGATCCCACTCACCGCACATGAAGATCCTGTCCTCCGGGACAAAGACATTGTCAAAGATCGACATGCACTCTACACCGATATATTTCGAGCTCAAAGGGCTTTCGATTTTTACTTCTCTGGCCGGGCCGGGGGAGGGCCGGGCTATCAGTTTTAATCCCTTGGTGTCGATCGGCACGGCAAATGAAACGGCGTAGTCTTTGTCGTCTTCCGTGAGCGCCCTGCAGGGGACTACAACCATCTGGTGGGCGGCGGGGCCGTATGTCGTGTGAAGCTTTGCGCCGCGGACGATGATGCCGTCGGGGAGCCTTTTTACTATCCTTAAATCTGTCGGTGATTTTTGCCCCGATGGGGAAAGTCTTCTATCGCCTTTCGGGTCCATCATCCCCCAGGCGATGACATAGCCGTTCTTCTGGATGTATTTGACGAATTCCTTGTATCTCGAAAAGTAGTTTGTATTGTGGGCTTGGTCTATATCGTGTACCATCGCCCATGTCACAGACAGCATATTTGACATACACCCCGCGCATATCCTCCTCGAACTCACCTCTCTTGTGAGTTTCGCCTTGAGGATGACGTCGTCGGGGGTCTCTTGAATGTGGTGTTGAAGTCTCGGCACTTCCTCGTTTATGAGGGGTGATAAGACTGAATAGGTCTCACGATTTTCGGGATCGCTCGCCGTATTGTATCCTTCGGCAATGTGGTTTACCGTCTGTTTCAGAAGCGGATGTTTCCAGACATAGTCTACCCTCTCCCCGCGTATATACACTTCGGGGGAAAAATCTCTCAGACTCTCTACATATTCCTTTCCAGTGAGAAGCGCCATTTGAACCTCCAGTAGTTTTGTAGCATTAAAACGAATCGGAGTTTTACCACATTCCGAAGAGATTTAGGTAGAAAAATCTGATCCCTTTTATTAAAAATTGAACTTTATATTGACTATGCACTCCTCCCCCTTGTATTTGAGACACCGTGATAGATCGGGGGTGCGGGTATAGTCGAGCTCCATGCCGTCAAACCACCCCTCTATCCTCTCGAAGATTCCGCACTCGTACTCGGAGATGAGCCCCGCCTTGGTCATCCCGTTGTGGGCAAAGCAGTCCTTTGTATGTACGGAGATTGAGTCGTCATCTAAAAATTTTATCTCAAAATCCATAAAAGATGGGACAAAGATGGCATGTGCGTCGGAAAAGAGCTCCTTTAGTTCCTCCATGTTTTGGGGGGGCGATGCACCGATCTTTTTTGCAAAGCGCCCGAGCTCAATCCTTCCGAGGCTCCTGCACACCCGAAGGTTCATCGGGCTTGCCTCGGCCATTCCCAGCTTCGCCGCCACCTCGCCGTACCACAGGGCGTCATGGGTCATCCAGTTTTTGATGAGAAATCTTCTGAGATCCTCCTTATCGAAACGATCCAATATCATTTTTAAAACCTCCAACCTTCTTGTCAAGATATCGTATATGTGCGATGTCTTGGGATCTAAGAGTCAAAGATATACACCAAGAGTCTCACTCATAGAGCAAATCAAAAAAGGAGCGGCCAAAATATCCTATTTTTACTCTAATCTGCGACCTTTTCGTGGACGTCCCACATATCCTCGTCGGTGAAGCAGCGCTCGGCTTCGATCGGGTTCATTGCGTCTCTCTCCATCTCGCGTCTGTCGTAGGGCTGGTTTAAAACTTCGTCGTAATACTCGTGCTGGATAAGGAGGTTCATGATCTCCGATGTGCCGGTCCAGATCAGGCCGAGCCTGATGTCCCTCAGGGCGCGCTCGATTGGGTATACGTCGGTGTAGCCGATGCCCCCCATGACCTGCATGGCGTTATTGACGACGTCCCATGCCGCCTTTGTTGCGAATTTCTTCGCCTCGCTGACTATGCGGCGGGCGTTAGGGTAGTTTTCGTCGACGGCCCTCGCCGCCATGTAGGTGAGGCCCCTCGCCGCATCCAGTTGGGTGATGGAGTCTGCTATCATGAAGTTTACGGCCTGAAATTTCCTGATAAGCCTCCCGAAGGCCGCCCTCTTGTTGGAGTATCTGAGCGCTACGTCAAGGGCGCCCCATACGCCGAGGCATCCCGCCGCCGATGTGAGTCGCTCCGGGATCATCATCTGGTTGAAGCAGATCGCCCCGCCGTGGAGCTCGCCTACGAGGTTCTCTTTGGGGACCTTTACATCCCGAAAGACGAGACGTCCCGTCCCTCCGCCCCTGCATCCCATCAGGCCGTAGAGATATTCGGCCTCGACGCCAGGACCCTTATCGACAATGATCAGGCTGATACGGTTGTATTTGTGTGCATCCGGCTCGAAATTGGTCTTGCAGTAGACCAAAAAGAAATCCGCACCCTCCGCGCCGACCACAAATCTCTTCTGGCCGTTGATGATGAAGTGATCGCCCGAAAGCTCCGCCTTTGTGGTGGCACCGAAAAAGTCGGAGCCCCCCCTCGGCTCGGTCAGGGCTTCGGCGGAGACGAGCTTTCCTTCAAGATATGGCTTTAGATATTTTTCCTTCTGCTCTTCTGTGCCGAACTTATCGAGGGCCTCCCCAACGATCGAGGGCATTACAAAGGCGCATCCCAACGCCATCCCTAGGCAGCCGATCTCTTCGGTGGCGGCTACATCCGCGACCCAGCTCATACCCCTGCCGCCCCATTTTTTCGGGAAGCGGATTCCCCTGAGATTATACTTTGCCAGTTTTTCGACGAACTCCCTCGGGTAGGTTATCTCGTCCTTATCCAGCTGCCTCAAAAAATCAGGAGATACCTCCTCCCTCACGAATTTTTTCACCTCGTCCCGAAGCGCCCGCTCTTCGGGCTTAAGCATAAAGTCATACATTTTTGACCTCCTTGGATTTTTTTATTTAGTATAATTTGATCCTTCTATGGCAGATTGTGTGAACGCCGTTTACTATATTAAACATAGTTCATTTTGTCAAGTAAATTTGATCATCAAAGACTTATTGTTTTGAAAAAATCAGAGAAAAATCGAGATACGATACATCAAATAGGTCAAAACCGGTAAATCCAAGGTTTTCGCTGGAAATATCAAATCTGAAATGTCAGAGTAAGCCATAGCCCGATTTCTCACTTGACAAAGTATGTGACCATAGATATTTTAAATGTAGAGGCTTTCTATAGTCTAATTTTCTCAAAAAATATCTTTTAGAAGGTGGTTTTTGCCATGACAAAAGATTTTGTGCATCCGAAATTAAATGAGGAAGTAACGGCGATAGCCGGTCACTATACACACGAGAGGGAGGAGAGATTATCCGTCAACGGAAAAGAGGTGCTGTACATCCTCGGATATGGTGTCGTCGATACCTCATGCTGCGGGATGGGGGGGTGTAGATTCGCCCTCGTTCCGGGGTATCTTCTAGACTACAGGTACAGAGAGGATGAGGGCGGAAATCCCGTATCTTCAGTTGAGCCGATCGGGGACGACGAAGAGGTGAGACGCGAGATAATACGCCTAATAGAAGCAAAGGAGGCATATTTGAGTGTCAGGTTCCTTTAGGGGAATTTTGGTGTGTGTATTTGGGAAATTTTCAGTTTCCAAATAAGTAAAATAATCAGCTTGTTTAATAGACCTGAAATGTGTTAAAATACCCACAATGGGTTAAATTTTATGAAGGCCGATATAATAAAAGAAAGGAAAAAGATCGGGGAGATTTCCTTCTTCGACGGTTCGCTTCAGATTTCCTGCGTGAATGCTGATTTGAGGGAGAGGATATATCTTCATCTCACCAGTCCCGAGACTACGGAGGAAGAGCAGGTCAAAAAGCTCGATGCTATGAGGGGCATGGAGCCCGGAACCATGGAATATTTCAAGGCAACCCTCGAATATATAAGTGAAATGGAAAAGGATTTCGAGCTAAAAATTGTTAAAGCCTAAGGGTGGGTATGGTTTAGATAAAGGTTCTCATTCTTTAAAGCTTACTCAAAATATTTTATATGAAAAGCGGCGGTGATTTACCGCCGCTTTTTTTTGGAAAGTTCTCGACCAGTGGTAGTCAGAGCTAAATTAATCTGAGATTATTGTCAAATCGAGAAAAAAACTGTTTCAACCGGTAGCAACTCCTTATCGAATGCAGTCAGATGTCTTTGCTCTTTTAATCACCCTCATTTCCTGATGTAGTCTTTTTTGGGAGGGCCCGGCTTTCTGATTTCATCGGGGTCGGTCTCCATCAACCTCTCTATAATATCCGAGTATGTGGTTGCCGTGGGGATCATCTGATCGGTTGCGATCTTTTCGAAGGTGTCCTCAAGGGCGTTCCAGTAGAGGGGCGGGGAGATGAAACTCGCCACCGGAAGGCCGGCCCTGTTGTATGCTGAGGCATCGGTGGGGACACCGAGGGGGGTGCTGGTCGGGAGGAGGATCGTCCTTCTCAGGTCGTTTTTTATGACCGCCTCCCTCACGATCTCGACGAGCGGGCCGGTATCGGTCACGAATAGACCCCTCGGCTGGATCTCCCCCGTCGGGACTAGTTCCCCGGATTTCCCCTCGATATATTCGAGGGCCAGATGCTCGATGTGTAGGTCGCATACGAGATTTTTGATGTAGTCATTCTCGTGTCGCGTTATATACGCCTGAGACCCGAGGACGAATAGACATTCGGCGGCCTCGATTACGAATACAAGGGTCTTTTCGGGTCTTTTGGCTTTTGCTGTTTTTGGGTACTTTTCTGCATACGCCTTGGCGAGGGCCAAAACCACACTGACCCCCGCGGCGTCCTCTGTGGCACCAAGCCACATCGAATCGTGATGAGAGGTTACCTGTATCACGCGGTCGCTCTTTCCCGGTATCACCCCGACGATATTTTTTGTGACGGCCTTTTTTGTCTCCCCGGTGATGATTATTGTCGCATCTGCATCACCCCCAGAGAGAAAAGCCTTTAGGGCGTCTCCGTCTGATTTCCTGAGCCCTATTCCGGGAATGGGGCCGAGCCTCCCAGAGATCGCATTTCCCCCCTCGAAGCAGAGGTACGGGGTGACATCGAGGGGGAATATCCCGACAAAGCCAGAGGCACCCGAGTCGACGGCGGCCTGATACACCCTCATTTCCTCCTCGGTGACCCAGCTCATCACCTGCCCCTTTCCGGGTAGCGTGTCTCCGGGATCGTGGAGGTAATATCCCACCGACCCGAGTGTATTATAGTCGAGCCACCCGTGTGCATATGATACCAGGGCGATCTTACCCTTGAGGTTTGCTCTTTCGAAGTCTTCGGGACTCCCCGAGCCGAGATCGACCAACGGGGCGGTGATCCCGCCTGTATCTGTAAATGCGGTGTAGACTATGGGCTCTGCCGAAAAAGACACCGAACCACCCTTTCCGTTCATCGAGAGGTAGACGCGATCATGAAACCAACCAACAAAGGGGACCTCTTCGGCGTAGACCTCCGGCATCCCGAAGCCATTTAGTAGCTCGTAGAGATAATCCTCGGCATTAGCCCCGGCCTTTGTCCCCGGCCTCTTGAAGCCGAAATCATAGAGGTTCCTCGCCCATCCGAGCATCTCTTCGAGATTGAAATTAGTGGCGCTGAGATCATCCATATTATTTCCTTATAGCGGTTTCATCGCATAAAAGAAAGATTTTTAAGAAATAGGATCGAACGGCATACTGTATATTCTAAATCCACTCTTTTATAAAGGGCTATTCTATTTCGCTCAGGAAGTCAATTTTCCCGGCGCCGAGCCTCAAGACCTTCGGAGGGCGACTTATAAACGAGATGATCGTAGATGCCACTCCCGGTATCTTTCCAGAGTCGATAAAAAGGTCGACCTCTTTCCCAAACACCTCCCTTATCTCCGAGGGTTCTGTAAGGGGGGGGTCGCCCGTCCGGTTTACGCTCGTGGTGATGATCGGCCCCCCGAATTCCCTTGCTATCCTTCTGGCAAGGTCGTGATCCGGGATCCTCACCCCCAGCCCGATCCCCGGCCCGATGACGCCGTCGGGGAGCTTTTTCTTCGATGGGAAGACAAATGTATACGGTCCGGGGAGCATTTTAAGGGCGGGATT
Organism: uncultured Thermodesulfobacteriota bacterium; assembly: GCA_964506935.1. GTDB lineage: Bacteria > Desulfobacterota > Zymogenia > Zymogenales > Zymogenaceae > CAZDOD01. The sequence goes on from CAZDOD010000003.1 coordinate 7,579, forward strand.
ATATGTGGCATCGATATGGACGTAGCGCACAAGCTCTTCGATGTCCGAAAACATCACCGAGAATACAAGCCCCCTTGACCTCCCCTTGATCTCCCTCAGTCTTTTAACACCTTCCCTGTTTCGGGCGTTCGCCCCGAGGCCGTAGAGTGTGTCGGTTGGATAGATAAGGACGCCGCCATCGCGTAAAACATCGACCGCCTCAATCACCACGGTATCCGGATCAATATTAGCGTTGATTATCTTCACGAGTCCTCCGGACGGAGCCTTTTGTCGAGGAGGTGGACGGTATCCACATTGGACATGGCCTTCATAATGCTTTTTTTGACCCTGGGATTTTTTCTCTCCAACTCCCTTATCAACTTTTTCATTTCGTTTCTCTGAGAATTTTTCTTCCCCTGATAAGGGCAAAAGTCCGTAACCGGAAACTTCATGACCTCGGCGTAGCGGGATATGAGTCTCTCACCAGTGAAGATCATCGGCCTGATTACTATGTGTCTCCCGTCGTCCGTCACATATTTCGGCGCCATAGCCCTGAGTTGTCCGATGAAGAAGAGATTCATAAGGAGGGTCTCCATGAGGTCTTCCTTATGGTGTCCGAGGGCTATCTTCGAAAAGTCTCCCTTTTTTGCCCTACCGTAAATAGCTCCCCTCCTCATCCGTGAGCAGAAGGAGCAGGGGTTGTCCTTGGGGTCGAGTTTCATCTTCATAAGATCATATATCCCCGTCCTCAAAACCTCATATTCGAAACCGTGGTGTTTCAGGTACTCCTCTATCGACTCCGTGCTTTGGCCCGGGAAATTGGCATCAACATGGAGGGCTGCGATCTTGAAGCTAACGGGCGCCTTTTCAGATAGCCTCCTCAATGTGAAAAGAAGTGCCCAGCTGTCCTTGCCGCCGCTCGTGGCAACCATTATCCTGTCGTTCGGCTCAATCATCTGATATTCTGCGATCGCCCTGCCGACGCGGCTGTCAAGGGCGCCCTCGAGCTTACTTACAAGAGTCAAATGAAACCCCCTGAGATTCTAAGGGAGATATGTTATCCCGATTTCGACCTTTTGTCAAAAAATTGATTACTCACAAAATATCGTTAAACCTAATGTTAATCCAATGTAAAATAAATATAAACAACGGCCGATGAACCATAGCCGAATGAAAGACAAAAGCGCAACCTATATCAAAAATTGAAGAGAGGTGTGATTTTGGTCCTAACTTTTTATCTTGCCATAAAAGTTACCGATGATACCTCCCTTTCACCTCCGTACTTGTTAATCATGCCCCTATTTCTCCATCAACGGGAAGGTCTTTTGCCCAGAAGGATTCGCCCCAAGATATCTTTTAGATTTTCGGAAGCGGGCCTTGTTGTATCTATTTTTATTACGGTCTCGTCATCAAATTCGGTCGGGGGGCTAAAAAATCTTTTCTGCTCCTCATAGATATCTATTGTGGCGTCGGAGACCGTCCCCTCATTAATCCTATCTATGATCCTCCGCTTTACGACTTCTTCGGGACAGCTTATCTCAAGGACGTAAAATCGACATGGGGTCTCCTCCGAGATCAATCTTGCAAGCCCCCTCTCCTCTGGCCTGAGGTAGGAGGCATCAAGTAGCACCGATTTTTTCTGTAAGAGCAAATCCCTTGCCCGCCTTGTGATCTCCTCGTATGTTTTTTTTGTCATCCCGGCCGAGTATATCCCCTCGCCGAATCTCGCATACCTGTGCTCTGTCGCCCCTATCCCCGAAAGCTCTTTTCTGACGAGATCTGACCCTATTACCTCGAGATCGATCTCGGGCGCAAAAAGCTTCGAGATCCTGCTCTTTCCCGTGCCTGAAAGCCCGGAGGTGATGATCAGAAAGGGCTTTTCATCCGAGACGGCATAATGACGGGCGAGGTTGAAGTAGAGCCGTGCCTCGCTTTTCGCCCGATCTTTCTCGTCTTCGCTCTCTTCGTCTTCTTCCAACATAAAACCGAGGACCTTTCCCCTCACAAAGGCGGTGTAGCATTTATAGAAGTTTAGTATCTTCAAAAGACTCTCGTCTGTGGATAATCTCACATACTCTCCCACAAAATGGCGAGACAGGGCGGGAAACAGGTGGAAGTCGATGTCCATGGCGAGAAACGCTATGTCTTCTGCGACATCGCCGATCCTGAACCTCTCGTTGAATTCGATGCAGTCGTAGATAAATATCTTTTTTGGTGTGATGCAGATATTTCTCGAATGGAGGTCTCCGTGCCCCTCCCGGATATTAGAAGCCGCTATCCTGTCTTCAAAGAGGTCTCGATTCTCCAAAAAAAACCGATCGGTGTATCTTTTTATTTCCTCGTATTCACCTTCGGTTATGGTTATCCCGATAAATCTTTTTGTCTGCGCGAAATTTTCATCGGTGTTTATCGAAAACGAAGAGATCTCCCCGAACTCATCGATACCCTCCCCCGTTCGGGAGTTGCGGTAAAAGGGGACGAGAATATCGGCGATTCCAGCGACGTCCTCATCTTTTACCCTACCCTCATCGAGCATGACGTCCATCATCCCCTCTTCGGGTAGCCTCTTCATCAAAACGGCATAGTCGATGATATCTCCTTTTTCTCTCAAGTTTATCGAGCCCCGATCTTCCATAACCGGGACGACCCCTATATAGATTTCGGGGCACAGACGGCGGTTGAGCCTCACCTCCTCCTCGCAGTAGAACTTCCGCTTTTCCTTGGTGGTGAAGTCTAAATATCCGAGATTAACCGGCTTTTTTACCTTGTAGACGAGATCGCCGGCGATAAAAACCGCCGATATCGAGGTCTGAACAAAGATTACTTCGTCGGGTCTTTCTGGGTAGGCATCGGGATTTAAAAGTCCGTCGATGATCTTCTGAACGTGTGCCATAGGTGCCATGGATGTCTTCCCGTTGTGGTGAGTCCCAAAAAATTCACAAAATATTTAAGAGGTCAGGTCAGATGGTAAATTATAGGTTCTCTATCTCTTCCCTTATGCTCCTCTCCAGCCGTGCCCCTGCGCTTGCGACGACCTGAGCCGCGATATAGGCGGCAATCCTCCCCGCCCTCTCCATATCTATCCCCTTGGCGATTGAGTATAGGATGCCCGCGGCGTATGCGTCCCCCGCCCCGTTTGTATTATTGACCGTAACCTCATAAATTGGAACAATATAGTATGTGTCATCCGCCTTGATCAGGCTCCCCTTATTTCCGAGCTTTACTATCGCAATTTCGCACATGTCATATATCTGATGCAACGCCTCGAGGTCCTTTTTGCCCGTGAAGGCCTCGGCCTCCAGTTCGTTGACGAACACTATATCGGCGTATTCGACGACGAGTTTCGTAATCGGCTCTAAATTCCTCCCGATTAATGCGGGATCGGCAAGGTCAATCGAGACCTTGACGCAATTTTCCTTTGCCACCTTTATGGCATGGATACAGGTCTCCTTGAGATCGGGGTCCTCCAATTGATAACCCTCGATGTGTAGTATCTTGCTGTCCCTGATATATTCATCAAAGACATCTTCCTTCCTGAAATGAAGTGCCGCCCCAAGGTGCGTCGCAAAGGTCCTTTCGGAATCGGGGGTGATAAAGGTCAGGGCGTGGCCGGTATTTGCCGACTCGTGCTTCGTCAGCTTCGAATCCACGCCATATTCGATCATCTTCTGCTCATATACACTCCCGTGATAATCATCCCCGATCTTGCCCAAGAAGACCGCCTTTCCTCCCAAGGCACTCACCCCCGCAAGGGTGTTTGCGCTGCTTCCGCCGGGGGCCGTCTTGACGTCATAATTTTCGAGCATTTTCAATATCTTTTTGCTATCGTCTTCATCGATTAGGTGCATCTCACCCTTCTTGAGATCGATCTCGGCCAACACCCCGTCATCCACCTCGACAATAAAATCCAGAAGTGGGCTTCCAATCCCTGCGACATCGTATTTTTTGTCTTCCATGATCTGTCAAATAATGATGTTTTGTATTATTTCGAATCTACTAATCCGAGCGATCTAAAAATTTCACAGCACAAAAACCGCATCAAAATAGGTCGTCGAAAAAACCTTTTTTCGTCTTTATTTTTAGAATAGAGAATACGTCTCTCTTTACATTTCTTACGCTCTTTTGGGCATCGGCCATGATCTCCTGTTTTCTCCATTCCCCCAAACGGTACGGATCGTCCCTTAGGCCGGGGAGCTGAAAGCCCTGGCTCTTGGCCTTTTCGCTGAAATCTTCGGGGAGTTCGTCGGGTAGCTCTATGCCATTCATGACTGCCCAGGCTAGTGTCCAGAGCCGGGATGTGTTGAACTGGTTGTATCCACCGCCGCCCAGAGCGAGCCATTTGTTGGAGTGCTCTCTCATTCGGGATACGGCATGGAGATATCCATGGCTTGTGAGATTTAAATTGGCCAGGGGGTCGGTGAGCATCATATCACATCCGAGGAGGCTGACCAGAACGTCCGGCCTGAATTTCTCTACTAGCGGGATGAAGATTTCATCGAAGGCCCATATGAAGGTGGAGTCGTCCGTCCCGTATCTCAAAGGGACATTTACGGAATAGCCCCTTCCACTCCCCTCCCCAATCTCGTCCGTAAAACCGGTGCCCGGAAAAAGCGAGCGCCCGCTCTCATGGAAGGAGAGGGTGAGGACCCTGTTTGTATCGTAGAACGCCGCCTGAACCCCGTCTCCGTGATGTGCGTCGATATCGACGTACATCACCCTCATTTTCTTACCCAGAAAATATTGTATCGCCAGGGCGATGTCGTTGATGAAGCAGAAACCCGAGGCCCTGTCCCTCATGGCGTGGTGCATGCCGCCTGCCATATTAAAGACGGCGTTGGCCCTCTTTTCTCCTATGAGCCTTGCCGCAGTGAGGGTGCAGCCCGTGACCGTCATTGAGAAATCGAAGACGCCGGGGAAGACGGGATTGTCGCCGGGTCCCATGTTGTACTTTGAATAGCCGTCTCGCATTACTCCGTCGTTCGCTTCCATCAGGGCGTTGATATATTCTTCGTTGTGGTAGGAGAGTAAATCTCCCATCTCGGCAGGCTCGTGCGAAACGAATAGAGAGCCTTCGAGGGAATCGAGCCCGTATGCCTCTATGAGTTCCATCGCATAGGAGACCCGCTCCCACTTTAAGGGATGCTCGGGGCCGTAGTTGAATTTTTCAAAGCCCTCGGGATTTATCAGGGCCGTCCCTTTTGAAATATTTTTTGCCATATTTTCATTCTTTAAAAAATGAGATTTAAATAGTAAAAAGGGCTTATGTGGCGGGAAGGTCTAAACCGCTTCATCGGAAAAAAGCCATGCCGGCGAATGTGACGGTGGAGTTCCTGTTGTCCATCACCGTAGAGTCATAATTTAATAGTACGCCTTTGGGATTATCGAGAACCTTTAGCATGGTATATATCGCCGAAAAGCCGCATACCCTTCTCTTGTCGTCATCGGATGCAATGTGGGAGACGAACTCCTCGGCGTCACCGCCGGCGATGATCTCAATCATCTCTTTATCCCTGGCCTTAACCGATTCGAGCTCAAGTTGTGTAAGCTCCCTTTTGTCGCCGTAGCGAATCCCGATGTGGGCGAAATCGACCGAAGATATGATGACCTTTTTTCCGGGAAATGAGGAAAGGGCTTCTCGCAGGGCCGAGATAAAGCCCTCGATAACCCCCCTCGCCTCGTCGAGTCCTTCCATTGTCAAGACCTGATATGGAAATGATACGAGTATGGGGGCGATGGCAAATGGGGCGTCTCTCAGCACATACTTTAAAAAGACAGTCTGAAACTCGATCGTGTGTTCGGTCCGGTGGATGTTTTCTCCCAAAAATAGTTTCTGACTGAAAAGCGTGTCAAGATTTTCCATGAATTTTTTTTCGGTCTTCACAACGCCCAAAGGTGTTATAAAATCCTTTTTCGTTCCGGAAAAGAAATCGGAGATTCCTGCGTGACCGATCCCTAGGATGACATAGAGGTCGGCGAATGGAGCCTCCTCTATTAGCCTGTATGTATGGGCGAAGCATACCCCCCCGGCGCCGATGCTTATATGGGGAGACAGAACTCCCAAAAGATCCCCGTTCAGATTCCGATCTTTTGATCCCTCTTTTGGACTTTCGCCTCCTATGCTACCTTCGTCCTCGGCTTTTGAAAAGTAGGATTTGAGCTCCTTTTCTAGCTCCTCGGGATCGTTGCTGTAACCTATGCCTGTGTGAATCGGGAAGCGAACTTCGGATCTTATGAACTCATCGTCAATTCGTCTCTTCTCTTTTAAAAAACGTTCGCTATATAGAAAGAGGTGGGTATCGAGGTCCTCGGCGACCTTTCGAATGTCGTCGTAAGGGACAATCTCGCCGTAGCGCCGGTTTAACTCGGCCTGAATATCGCGGATTGAGGTGTTCCCATCGAACATCTGAACAACGGGCAAGGCCTCCTGGGGGATTACGATCATCTCATCGGTATAGCGGAGTGGATCCCTCAGGGCAACGCCGCCCCTCCCCCTGATATTAACCGGGACCACCTCTACATCCCTGATCCTCGGATAATCATAGTCGGTCATTTTTCGGTCGCCTGATAACTTAGATATCTAAATGCAATTCCGAAAGACTAATCTTTTGCTTCATTGGGATATTTAATTACTAAAGTTTTATTATTATCATAGTAAAATGTCTCGGTCAAGACACAATTTTTGGGAATGTGGGTAACTAAAGGAGGGTAGACCCTTAAATAGGGATATATATTTTGTTTACACTCGAATTCTATCTTTTCGGTATATTGTTAAAGGTGTCAAATCGATGACAGACTATTTGACTATAAATGGGCTTTGTGATAAATTTAAGCTGAAAAAACGCACATTTTTGATCTCGCTCATATGGCGCAGGTCGTTTTTGTTTTCTTGAATTCCTGATAAATGTCCAAAAAGGAAATACTTTTGGATAAATTGTAAGTTTGGCAAAAAGAAGGATCAAAACTCGTAAGTAGATGAGATTATCTGTCCGCGCCCGTAGCTCAGGGGATAGAGCACAGCGCTCCGGACGCTGGGGCCGCAGGTTCAAGTCCTGCCGGGCGCACCATTTTTAATCACTATATAGAAGTAATTATGGAAGCAAAAGCATACATAAAAGATAAGGAGATCGATCTCAACCCCTTCATCGAGAATTACGTAGCACAGGTCTTTGCCGCCGCCGCGATGACACTCAAGGGGGCTGAAGACCCGAAGGTATTGGAGTTTATCATCTCCGGCGAGGACATAAAGATCATCGCCGATGGGAGTGAGATCGAGTTTTTCGGATTCGCCGAAGTGGTTGTCGTGGATACCCTCTTGGCGACACTGAAGCACCTAAAGGGATTTTCGGCCGATGACGAAATCAAGATAATAGTAAAGAGGTAAAGAGAAGATAAAAATGGAATTTTACAAGATACTGGGTGTTCTACTAATTGCAATCGGTGCCTTTGATATGGTTGTGCTCCCCAGGCTTTTGGCCCGTGCAAAGGAAGTTAAAAAGACGCCGATCGTCACCTCCATCATATGGATTTTTGCGCTTGTAACAATGCTCTTCGGCCTTTTGTGCTTTTTCGGCGTGTTCGGCGAGTTTTAGGTGTTCATAATAGGGAGGTTTAGATGAAATCTTGTTACAACTGCGGCGGTGCGGTTGAAGATGACGCCGAGAGGTGTCAGTTTTGCGGCGCCGACCTGACATATCATCACGAGGAGTTATTCTCCGACAAAGCCGAGCTGAGGCCCCACGGATCGGGGGCAAGGGCCTGCTTCCTCATTATCCTGTTTTTGGGATTGCTCTTGGGTATTTTTTACTTTCTCGGAGTGGATAATACGGGTGAATCGGGGGGGAAACAGGTTATTCCAAAGACGGAAGAGGGACGTTAGAAAGGCTTTGGTATTTTAGAGATAAGATATTTTATAGTCTCTTAGATTTGGCTCTTCTGAATCTTAAAAAATTACCTGAACTCCTCTATTTTTTTATCTCCAATATTCAAAAAACTCCCAGAAGACATTTTTTTTCTTAAAACATTTAGAATCCCGATGGTTTCAATTGGGCGATTCTTTTGACTTGCCATTTTTTAATCAGTCTTTACCTTTAATAAAGGAAGTATGACATATTTTAACGGCGTCTTTTAGCTTTTCCCTGTCGACGAGGATGCTTATGCGGAATCTCGATGTGTGGATGTCATGGACTGGGATATTCGATTCATTTAAGATCAAAAGCGCCTTCTTGAGATTGCGCCCGTCAGTGTTTATCCCCTCTCCGATGAGCGACAGGGCGCCCCAGCTCTCAAAGAGCGACAACCTATCGGAAAATTTCGCGGATAATCGCTCCTTCACCACATCATAGGCGTGGAGGTTCTCCATGGGGAGGACAAGCGAGAAGTAGTATCTTTCTCCTTTAAGGTTCAGGGTGCACTGTTTGTATTCCACGCCCTCCCAGTCAAGAAAATCGAGGGTGTCTTTAACCTCGCCCATCGAGAATGTCTCGCGTGATGTAACGTAGACGATATCGGTTTCGGATACGACGGCCCTCACTATCCCTGTCTTTGAATCTTGGAAGAAATCTCCTACGACCGTCCCTGTCCCCGCTTGGAATGTCGATACCGAGTGGATTTTTATCCCCGACCTCTTTGCGTACTCGACGGCGGCTGAATTTAAGACCTTTGCGCCGGCCTCCGACATCTCCTGCATCTCCTCGAATGAGAGCGTATCTATCTTCTCGGCGTCGTCGACGATCCTCGGGTCGGCCGAAAGCACCCCGTCGACGTCGGAGCATATCTCCAGATATTCAGCGTCTGTTGCCGCAGCCAGCGCGACTGCCGAGGTGTCCGAACCGCCCCTCCCGAGGGTGGTGACCTCCCTTTCGGTGCTTACACCCTGATAACCCGCCACGATGACGATCAGGCCCGACGAGAGAGCGTCCAAGATCCTCTTCGGCCTCACCTCGATTATCTTTGCGTTGGAGTGGTTCGTGTCGGTAATGATGCCGCTCTGGGAGCCGGTAAAGGATTTTGCCGGGTGGCCCATCTCGTTTAGTGCCATGGAGAGGAGCGTCATCGATATCCTCTCGCCCACGGAAAGGAGCATATCGAGCTCGCGGGCGGTGGGTTTTCTTACGACCTCCTTGGCTAGGGAGAGGAGGCGGTCGGTCGTGTCGCCCATGGCGCTCACCACGACGACTACACTCTTTCCACCCTCTTTTGTGGCGATGATCCGCTTTGCGACTCCCTTCAACTTTTCGGGGTCGGAGACCGAAGACCCGCCGTATTTCTGGACTACGATCGGAAGTCCAACTTCATTGTCCATAGATTTTTATCCCAAAACTATATTTCGATCTGGAGGGCATCCACTATCCCGCCATGCCGCCACCAATCTGTTTTCCGCCGAGTATATGGAGGTGGAGGTGCTTGATAATCTGCCCGCCCTCTTCGTTGTTGTTAATTACGATCCGAAAGCCCCTTTCATCTATCCCCTTTATCTTCGCCACCTCCATCGCCGCCTTCATCATCTCTGAGATGACGGACATCTCCCCCTTATCTGATAGCTCGTTTAGATTCAGGTAGTGCTTCTTGGGGACGATTAAGACGTGAACGGGCGCCTGAGGATTTATATCCTCAAAACAAAATATGTGATCGTTCTGATAGACGACCTCCGTTTCGGTTTTACCGCTTATGAGATTACAAAATAAACAACCGGCCATAAATCTCGCCTCCTCAAATTTTTCCCAATTATATAGAGATTTCTATGTGAATTCAACAGACAATATTACCTTGAAAATGAAAAGAAAGGGTGATAAAAAAATAGAACCTTTGTGATAATCGTCTGTCAAAATTAATAAACCAATAAATTAAGTAATCAGTTAAGCTAATCAATTTTGGAGGTCACCGATGAAAAAGATAGGATGTGTCCTTTTAGTATTACTATTTTTGTCACCAATAGTATTATTCGGTCAAGAAAAAGATAAACTTCCGAACCTGCCGGACAGTTCTGTATCGATACCCTGGTCGGACTTCAAGGAGCTGATTAAGGAGCTTCTTGTTCCACCCGAACCTCCCACCCCGCCGCCCGCTCCTCCTTCCGACTATTCCATCTCCGGCGTAGAATATTCGGGAAGGCTTGAGGAGGGGAGCGCAGTTTTTAAGGCCGAATTTTCGCTTGAGGTGTTGGCGGAAGACAAGTGGGTTGAGATCCCGATTCTGTCAAGCGATCTTGCGGTATCTGACGTCACGATGGATGGGAGGGACGTGACCCTGGAAGCGAGGAGTGGGAAGTATTGGGTGATTACAGATAGTCCCGGAAGACACAATATAAGCTTGAGGTTTTTTGCCAAAGTAAACGATGGATATGGCAAGGACGGGGTAGAGATATCTATACCGAGGGTCCCGGTTTCGAAGTTGAGCTTTGTCGTTTTTGAGCCCGGGATGGATTTTGAAATTTCCCCCGCAAATTATGTGAAGATTTCGTCGACGGGAAGCTCCACGACCTTAAACGCCGTCCTTCCGGTAACCGAGTGGCTCTCGATATCATGGAGCCCCAAGGTCACCGAGGAGGTATCAGGGGAGCTCAGGGTCGAGGCACAGGTAGACACCCTGATCTCGGTCGGGGAGGGTGTCCTCGTTGGGGTATCAACGATAAACTACGAGATTCTTCACGCCTCCTTGGATACCTTCTCGTTTATGATTCCTCCCGACATAGACATTATCGACATCCAGGGTGAAGGGATCAGGGATTGGGAGGTTCAAGATGCCGGGGATAGAAAGAAGGTCGTGGTGAACACGAACTTCGAGGTCAGCGGCGATTTCAGCATAGCCCTCCTCTACGAAAAAAACATGGGTGGAACCACGGCGGATGTGGAAGTGCCGGAGGTAGAGGTTTTGGACGTGGTTCGGGAAAAGGGCTATCTCGCGGTAACGTCTTCGACGAGGGTTGAAGTGGTTGAGATGGAAAAGGAAAATCTCGGCATGCTGGATGTGACGGAGCTTCCGGAAGAGCTGGTTTACGCCTCGGAAAATCCGATCCTATTCTCATACAAATATATCAAGCATCCGTTTAGTCTCAAGCTCGGGGTGATTACCCACGGCGACCTCCCCGTCCTCACGTCCGATGTCAAGAAAGCAGAATTTACCTCACTTCTGACTAAAAGGGGAGACCTCGTTACGCTGGGGATTTTTTCGGTCGTAAACAACCTGAAGCAATTCATGAAGCTCACCCTCCCCCCCGATTCGACGATCTGGAGCGCCTATGTTTCGGGGAAACCCGTAAAGCCCGCCGTCGATGCCGAAGGCAAGGTCTTAATCCCGCTCGACAGGTCAACGAGGACAGACAGCGGCCTGACGTCTTTTACCGTAGAGATAATTTATATCACAGAGACCAATTCACTTAGGAGATTTATGGGAAAGAGGAAATTTTCCACACCGGAAATAGACCTCCTTGTCGACGAGATGTTTTGGACCCTGTATCTCCCCGAAAAATATGTCTACAAAAATATCGGTAAAGACATGGAGCTGGTCGGGTCTCCCCATACCGTATACGATTACGACAAAGGGAGCATGATGTTTAATGGAGATATCAGCACGACCGAGGAGTACATGGTAGAAGGTGAGATGTCAAGGGAGATGAAGAAGGAGATGCCTTCGATGCCGCAATCTCAGATATATATGGAAAAGAACATCTACACCGAGGGGATCGAATCCCTCGGCGGCGAGTCCGGAAGGATGCGTGGCGTCCTCCCCGTGAAACTCGACATCCCATTTTCGGGATACGACATGAGCTACAACAAGGCGATAGTCAAACCGGGAGAGGTCTCGACAGTAAAGATCAAATATCAGGGGAGGAGTGCCGGAAGGTTTATCTCCTTTATCTCGCTCATCCTATGGGCGGTCTTCTTTGCGACCCTGATTTTGACGATCAGGTCTTCGATAAAGGTGAAGAAATTTACCATCGATGACCAGAAATCGATCATCTTCGGAGTAACTATCTTTCTCATAGTCCTCACATACATCTTCTTTGTCACTAAGGAGAGCTCGATATCGTGGGGATTCTTCTGGGGGATAATTTTTGGCGGCTCATTTTTCTTGTGGGACCTCGTATTGAAGCTAAAAGAGATATCCGAGAAGGCGGCCGCGGAGCAGAAGGTGCCTAGGGCAAAAAAGGTGGGATCTGATGAGAACAAGAAGAAAAGGCCCGAATAGGATTAGATCGGTTTCGGGATTGGTCTTCCTCCTCGTTCTTCTTTTGGTATCGGGCCTGACCGAGGCGACCGATGGGGATATGCCGGTTATGCCCGATACCGAGATAACCATCCCGTGGGACGAGTTCACGGAGCTCATCCGCGAGCTCTTGGGGGAGCCAATTCCTCCCCCGCCCGCCCCGCCCATAGGTGTATCCGTTTTGAAGGCCGTCTACGATATGAAACTATCGGCGGGTCTCCTTTTTGTCCGTGCCGAAATTTCGGTCGAGACCAAGGGTATCGGGTGGCACGAGGTCTTTATCACCGGTGACGGGGCGTCGCTTACCTCGATAACCATCGACGGAAAGGAGGCGACGACGCTCGTCCGGGATGGGAGTGTCTACGTCATTATAGAGGGCTGTGGCCGATTCAATATCGGTGCGAGATTTTATGTCCCCGCCCCTGATACCCCCGGCCTGCACACGGCGTCTTTTAAGGTCCCCGATGCGGCATCGGGAGAGGCGAGGCTCAACTACGACAGGAATCTCGAAGGGGTTGGAATAAACGGGGTGGTGACGGCGTCCGTCGGCGGGAGTCTCACGGCGGTAGTGGAGAGGGGTGGGATCGTGAAGATTAGTTACACCGTTGCCACTCCGAGGGAGGAGGTGGCGGAGGTGCCAAAGGAGGTCGGGGAGCCGGAAATACTCTCGGAGGTCATGACCGTGGTGGACGTCGAGGAGGAGGCACTCTATGTGGAGTCGATAGTCAATTTCGAGGTGAGGAATGCGCCGACAACATCCTTTCTGATCGCAATCCCTAAAGGATTCGACCTTGTGGATGTTAAGGGCGAAGGGATCTCCGGCTGGAGGCCTGTGGGGGAAAAATTCGAGATAGAGGTGAAATGTGGCTACGAGGTAAAGGGCGATTACTCGATAACTCTATTTCTCGAGAGGGATTTTTCCGAAGAGGAGAAAAAAATCGAGTTCCCGAAGATCACACCTATGGGGACGAAGCGGACAACGGGATACATCACGCTGGTCTCCGGAGGGGGTCTTGAGATACGGGAGGGTAAAGCCGATATGTTGAGACCGCAGGATCCGTCGGAGCTCCCGCTGCCACTCCTATCGCTATTTGACCTCCCGCCCATTATCTCATATCGTTTTACACGCCCCGACTGGAATCTTGTCGCTGATGTCAAGAGGGGGAAGTTTCTGCCGGTAGTCGAGGCCTTTGCCGACTCGGCCAATTCGGTCGCCCTCGTCGTCGGGGATGGAAAGATGGTGGTGAGGACGGACTATTTCATCCGAAACAAGAGCCGGCAGTATTTAAAAATCACGGTGCCCGATGGCGGAGAGTTCTGGTCGGCGTTTCACGACGGGAAATCGATTAAGGTTCAGGTCGGTGAAGATGGAAAGGTCCTCATCCCGCTCCCGCTGGGTGTTAAGGGGAACATGGAGCCCTTCGTGGTGGAAACCGTGATGTTGGTTCCGGTCTCGGGGGTGGGTCTCTTTGGGACGCTTATCCTCCCGCTCCCCTCCATTGACGTCCCAGTGGCACAGATGATGGCAACCTTTTACCTCCCCGAGAAAAAGGCATATTTGAGGTTCGGCGGGGATATGGACGAGATAGAATATTTCGAGAAGATACTCGCCCCCGATACATCGACGTCGTTTATCGAAGATAACATAAAGTTGAGAAAAGACGTCTACATGAGACAGAATGAGCTTGAGAGGGTGATAGACGAAGAACAGACGCTTGATCTGATCGAGCCGGGCGAAGTCGTCGCGCCGAGGTTCGATGTACCGCTCAGGGGAAAGGTCAAGAGGTTCGTAAAACTCATCGTCATTGAAGAGGAGAGCAGCGTCTCGGCAACTTACATAGATTCAAGGATCTTCGCGCTGTTCATCTTAATTTTAGTCCTTGGGATATCAGCGGCGTCTTTCTTAGCGATAAAAAAGCTCGTTTCCGTGGTGAAAAAGAGCGGATTATTGACCCGTTGATTGGGATTTATTATTAGAGGATTTGATTTAAGGTATATGTATCAAAGGATTGTCAGGAATCCCGAACAGATCACCGGCAAAGAGGGTTTTTGTATATCTCTCAGCCTGACCTTGTATTGGACTTTTAAATAAGCTTGCGGTCTACTCCAACTCCTTTACACACCGAAAGCCGACATTCCCGAAATGGGTTATCGGACTTAACGGGAAAGTAATCGATACCGATATCTCGTCCGGCCTCGTCAAGAAGCTTCCACCCATCACGACTTTTAAGGTATCTCCGGCCGCGGGTTTCAGTCCGAGGGACGGGACGAAAGAAAGATAGTCGGTGACATAGTCGTCTCTCGTCCACTCCCAGACGTTTCCAATAACGTCATAGAGCCCGAAGGCGTTGGGATCGAAACTCCCGACCGGCATGATCTCCGGTTTCTCACCATCTTCGGGTTGGCCTGATTCTTCCGGTTCTTTGAAAAAATTTGCGCGGCTTTGGTCAACTTCGTCTCCCCACGGGAATCTCGCCGAACTCCCTCCCCTCGCCGCCGCCTCCCACTGGTCCGAGGTCGGGAGGGTTTTCCCCGCCCATTCAGCGTATCTCATCGCCCCCTCCCACGAAACCGTGACCACCGGATAGTCATCGTATCCGTCAGTAACCCGAAACGACCCGTCCTCCTCCTTATTTATCATAAAACCCGAGCCCTCCTCGGTGCCGACCCATAAAAGCCATTCGTCCCCGACTTCGGGATATACCTCGTTTAAGAAGGCGGAGTATTCGCCGTTGGTCACCTCAAATTTATCTATCAAAAAGGCGTCGAGGCTCGCGGTCCTTTCACCCTCGCCCACGATGTAAGTCCCCCCCTCGATAAGCACCATATCTTCCTCTCCGAAGATAAGGGGAGGGAAGACAAGGATTAAAGACAGCAGAACGATTATTGGAAAAAGCGGCACCCTTGACATTTGTTTCTCCTTTTTTAGAAACATTGTAACTATAGTAATATTTTTTTTATTTTACAAGGTTTTTGTTGACTTATTTGGAACCTCCAATAGAATTATGACATGGAGCTTGTAATACTAGGGTCGGGTACCATAGTCCCTTCTGTCTCTAGGTCGTCTTCCGCCTACGCCGCAAAAGTCGGGGGAAAGACGATCCTGATGGATCTGGGGCCCGGCACCTTGAGGAGGATGAAGGAGGCGAAGATCGAAATCCCCGATGTTGATCTGATACTCTTCAGTCACTTTCATCCCGACCACACGTCCGATTTCGTCCCCTTCATCTTCGCATCAAAATACGCCATCGGCTCATACAGGACGAAAGATCTCAAGATACTCGCCCCTTTGGGCTTCGGTGAATTTTTCGGCGGCCTCATAGAGGTATACGGCGACTGGATCGTCCCGGAGGGATATAATATCCATGTCGAGGAGATAACTGAGGGGAGGATCGACTTTGAGGAATTTTCGGTCACGACCAAAAAGGTCGTTCATAACCCCGAGAGTATCGCCTTCCGTATAGATTGCGGTGGGCGTTCACTCGTCTATTCGGGGGATACCGACTGGTCGGAAGACCTCATATCATTGGCGAAGGGTGCGGACATCTTGCTTCTTGAATGCTCATTTCCCGACGACATGAAGGTGGAGGGGCATATGACTCCGACGGAGGCTGGGAGGACAGCAGGGCTATCGGGTGTAAAAAAGCTCGTCCTTACACACTTCTATCCCCCGATGGAGGATGTGGATATCGCGGCGGTTGTCGGAAAAGAATTCGGGGGCGAGATCGTGGTCGCCCGGGACCTTATGACTATAGATACCCGATGAGCTTTATCTGGCTGGATAGTTAACGACACGAAAATAGCAGGTTTTTTTATAATTCTAATCATGATAAAATCCCCGCCTTTTTTGACTTGTGAGTCCTTTCCATTTATAATATAAGTGATTTTTTATGAGGTAGTATTTTTGATTGCCGTGTTGACACTCCTTATCCTTGCGATTGCCCCCGGATTCTTCATACTCTGGTATATAGATTACAAGGACAAATACGAGAAGGAGCCGAGAAGCCTGATTTTAAAGACCTTCCTCCTCGGCGCCGTTATAATGTTCCCGGCGGGGCTCTTGGAGCTCGGCATCGAGGGATTATTTGGTATATCTATGGAGGGGAGTATCGCGGGAGCCTTTATCGGTTCCTTCTTCATTATCGGGCCTATTGAGGAGATCGCAAAATTCCTCTCCGTGAGGATGAAGGCCTTTAAATCTCCTGACTTCAATTCGGTAATGGACGGGATAGTCTACGGAGTATCGGGTGCAATCGGCTTTGCCACGATTGAAAACATCTTCTACGTTCTGGGATCGGGCTACGGAGTGGGTTTTTTGAGGGCCTTCCTTTCGGTTCCCGGCCATGCCATGGAGGGGGCGATCATCGGCTACTACCTCGGGATGAAGAAGATGAATCCCGACTCGAAAAAAAAATATGCCCTGACGGGGCTGGTTGTCGCCATACTCTTTCACGGTGCCTATGACTTCGTCATCTTTACCCAAACGATAATCGGCGTCCTCGTGATACCGATTATCATCTGGCTCTATATAATTTTCAATAGGAGGATGTATCTGGCGCTGAAAAATTCTCCCTTCAGGCGGGGGAGGGATGAGGAGCTCTATAGCAGGATTATCAAAAAGATGTCCCCCTCGGGCGCGGTAAAGGTCGTTTTCGGTGTGATGCTCCTTCTGTTTTCGACGATGATCGTCATCGGATCTATCACTCAATTGTCAGCAGGTGAAATCTGGTATGCGAGGGAATATTTATTAATGGTCTTTTTCTCTGTTGTTCCAACGGTCTTTGGGGTATTATTGATCCTTCTGTCGAAAAAGAACATGGTGCCGAGATGAGGTCTTTACGATTCGCTCCTATATCATTGCTTTTTTTGTTTATCTTCGGCTGTGTCCACACAGGCGTTGTGGGCGACTCTTTTGTTTCCGAAAAATTAGGCTTTAAGACCAAGATCCCCGAAGAACCGTTTAAAGTGATCAACATCCGTGGGACAGTCCTGACCCTGATCGATGAAGAAAGCGGCACTTCCATCGCTGTTACTGTTACGGATGAGAAATACGGTCAAGGTGATAAAGAGGTCGGGCTTTTATACCTCGCCCGTGGGCTTTTTATATATATCGACAATAAAGATTATCTGGTAAGTGAGGACTCCGAACTTGGGGGTGCTCCGGCCTGGCATGTGGAATTATCGGGGAAGGCAGAAGGCGTATCTCTGATGTTTTCGGCATATGTCGTAAGAAAAAATAGAAGGATTTATGATATAGTCATGTGGAGCCCGCCGGATAGTTTCCAAAGGGCCAAAGAGATCCTTTTGGATATGGTTGAGAATTTCGAGTTTTTACCCTAGGTGACTGATGAGGAACTTATTAGAATTTTTAGGGAAGTGGTCAATAAAGGCCATGGTCTATCTAGAGGGGACGACGAGAATGACCCTCAAGATGGCCGTGGGTGTTGTCACCCCCCCATATAATCTACGCCTCATCATTGAGCAGATTGAATATACGGGGATAAAATCGATGCTGATCGCCACGATAACCGCCCTGTTTACGGGGGCGGTAATGGCATTGCAGCTCGCATTTTCTCTAAAGAGGTTCGGCGCCGAATCTTTCGCCGCCAATGTACTGTCTGTGGCCCTCGTCAGGGAGCTCGGGCCGGTCTTGACGGGGCTTTTGGTTGGTGGGAGGGTCGGAGCCGGGATCACGGCCGAGGTCGGTTCGATGCAGGTCACCGAGCAGATAGACGCCATAAGATCACTCGGGGCGGATCCGATAAAGGAGCTCGTGGTCCCAAAGGTATTGGCGTGTATGATTGTATTGCCCCTCCTTGTGATTTTTGCAGATATCGTAGGGATACTCTCGGGGATGTTTGTCACTATGACAGAGCTCGGGGTGAAGCCGATATTCTATATGGATCAGGTCTACAGGGTTCTCGAGATCAACGATTTTTTAGGGGGATTGGGTAAATCGGTGTTTTTCGGCTTAATTATAGGAATCATAGGATGTTATCAGGGTTTTATTACCTCCGGCGGGACCGTGGGAGTTGGGAAGGCGACTACGGTTTCGGTCGTGGCAATATCCCTTACAATACTGGTTTCGGATTTCTTCTTGACGAAGCTTTTTATACTTGTATTTCAGGCTTGAGAAATGGCTTTTATCAAAGTTAAAGGTATAAAGAAGGCCTTTGATGAAAATGTGGTCTATCGGGGCCTTGACCTTTCGATTGATCGGGGTGAGACGATCACGATTATCGGGGGAAGCGGTAGCGGAAAGAGCGTCCTTCTGAAGATGCTCATAGGTATCATCAAACCCGACGAGGGAGAGATACTCATCGACGGCGTAAACATAGCCCCCCTTCCCGACGACGAGCTTGTGAAGATCAGAAAGAGGATCGGTATGCTCTTTCAGGGCTCCGCCCTCTTCGACTCGATCAACGTGGGGGAAAATGTGGGCTACGGTCTTAAGAGACACACAGACCTTGACGAAGCAAAGATAGAAAAGAAGATCGAAAAATGCCTTGAGATGGTGGGGCTTCCCAAAATAGAGAGGATGATGCCCGCCGATCTCTCCGGAGGGATGAAAAAGAGGGTCGCCTTGGCAAGGGCCATCGCGTACGATCCCGAGATCATACTCTACGACGAGCCGACCACCGGCCTCGATCCCACCAACGCCAAGAGGATTAATAACTTAATTTGTGAGATGCAGAAACTTCTTAATGTTACTTCCATTGTGGTGACCCACGATATGAAATCGGCATTTGAGGTCTCGGACAGGATGGCGATGCTGTATAAAGGCAAGATTGCAGCCGTAGGCACCATAAGTGAAATAAGAAAATCTAAAGAACCCCTTGTTACAGATTTTATACAGGGTAATATCGGAGAGCTTTGAAGGAGGCTGCTCATGGCAAAAAAAACTATTCAAGATATCAAGGTAGGGCTTTTCATATTTATCGCTATCGCCCTCGCTTTTATCGTTGTATTCTCAATAGGGTCTGAAAAGCAACTCTTTGAGTCCCAATACACTCTTTATGCCAACTTCAGAGATGTCGGGGGGCTCAGGGAAGGTGCCCCAGTCAGGCTTGCGGGGGTGGACGTTGGGACGGTATCGAGGGTTTGGTTTCTCGACGATCTCGAAGGAAAGCTTGTGGGAGCGGAACTCAAGATCAATACCTCGGTAAAAGAGAGGATCAGGAGCGACAGCACCGCCAGCATCCAGACCATGGGTTTATTGGGGGACAAGTTCATCTTCATCACGATGGGTGATCCAACGGAAAAGATACTAAAAGACGGCGATTTTATCCCCTCGAGTGAGACCGTAAGCCTCTACGGTTACATCGAAAGGGCCGATAAGATAGTCGGCAATATCGAGAGGATCACCGATTCCCTCGATACATTCCTGTCTCCATTAAAGGAGAAGCAGTCGGGAGAAGACCTCGCAAAGATCATAAAATCGACCGATGAGCTCGTAACGGAACTCAAGGATGGGCAGGGCACACTCCATGCCCTCATATACGGCGGGGAGGAGGACGGAGATACCATGGACAACTTCAATGAATCCCTTACAAAATTAAACAGCATACTCACCAAGATCGACGAGGGCGAGGGAACCCTGGGGGCATTGATAAACGACCCTACCCTGTATGAGGACCTAAAGATAATTATGGGAGGCGCCAAGAGGAGCAAAACAATAAGGGCCGTGGTGGACTATTCCATAAAAAAGCAGAAAAAAGAAGAACCTGAGAAATAAGAGGAGAAACTTTGGAAAAAGCCCAAAACGTAATCAAAGGGAGGGCCTTCCTTTTCGGCGACGACATCTCGACCGACCATATAGCTCCGGGGAGGTATTTTCATTTGAGGTCGAACCTCCCGGAGCTCGCAAAACACGTCCTCGAGGATGCGAGGGCTGACTTCGCACAAAAAATATCACCCGGCGATTTTGTGATAGCAGGGAGGAACTTCGGCCTCGGATCATCGAGGGAACACGCCCCAAGAATAATGAAGATCGCCGGAGTCGGGGCGGTGATAGCCGAATCCTTTGCGAGGATATTTTTCAGAAACGCCATAAACGTCGGACTTCCGGCGATTACGACAGGTACGAAAAAGATCGAGGAGGCCGACGAGCTTGAGGTCGATCTCGACCGGGGGGTTGTAAAAGACATAACCCAAGGATTTGAGCTTACCTTTCAACCGCTGCCCAAGGTCATGCAAAAAATCCTCTCCGACGGGGGCCTCGTGGAGCATATAAAGGAACACGGCGATATCGTCTTGGAATAAGGGGTTTTTTTATTTGATGCCTGCCGTGTTGAGGGATTGAGTCCAATCGGAATATAAATTCAAAAGATAATAGGAGCAGATTACATATGATTTCTGGGAAAGGATCATCTCCTCCCGATGGCGGCAAAATTGAGATCGGCGATGGGATGAAAATCATCGTTCCCAATGACCCGATAATTCCGTTTATCGTTGGTGACGGCACAGGTCCCGATATATGGCGGGCGGCAGAGCTGGTCATCGACGGCGCCGTAAGACAAGCCTATAGGGACGGTCGCGGAATAAAGTGGTTTGAGGTCATGGCCGGAGAAGTTGCATTCGAGAGGGTGGGGGAGTGGCTCCCGAAAGAAACTTTAGATGCAATAAAAGAATACAAGGTGGCGATAAAGGGCCCCCTCACGACCCCTGTTGGCGGGGGGATAAGGAGCCTAAATGTCACACTGCGCCAGACACTGGAGCTCTACGCCTGCGTGAGACCCGTAAAATACATCCCCGGTGTCCCCACACCGGTCAAAAACCCCGAAGATGTCGACATGGTGATCTTCAGGGAAAACATGGAGGACGTCTACGCCGGGATAGAGTGGAAGATGGGAACGGAGGAGGCGAAGAGGTTGATTCTCACATTGAACGAAGAATTCGGCGTGGATATCTCAGAAGATTCCGGTATCGGGATAAAGCCGATAAGCAGAAGCGGGACGAGGCGGCTCGTTAGGAGGGCGATACGATACGCCCTCGATAACGACAGGGATTCGGTGACGATTGTCCACAAGGGCAACATCATGAAGTTCACGGAAGGGGCGTTTCGCGACTGGGCGTATGAATTGGCGAAAGAGGAATTCGGTGATGTGACGATCCCCGAAGGAGAGTTAGAAGGGACTTCAAAAAAAGGAAAATTGATAATCAAGGACAGGATCGCGGACTCGATGTTTCAGCAGGTGCTTTTGAGGCCCGCCGAGTATTCGGTCATAGCGACGTCCAATCTCAACGGAGACTATCTGTCTGACGCCCTGGCCGCCCAGGTCGGTGGCCTCGGGATGGCGCCGGGCGGGAACATCGGCGATTATGCGGCGGTCTTTGAGGCGACCCACGGCACGGCCCCGAAGTATGCGGGTCAGGACAAGGTGAATCCCGGATCTCTGATCCTGTCTGGCGCATTGATGCTGGAGTTCATGGGGTGGAAGGAGGCGGCGGACGCGATCAGGGATGCACTATCTCTGACAATCGCCCAAAAGAGGGTCACCTACGACCTCGAGCGCCAAATGGAGGGCGCAACGCTCCTCTCATGCTCGGGATTTGCGAAGGCGATTTTGGAAAATATGAAAGGCTGAGTGATCTCAGATGACCAATAGGAAAAAGATAGCGATAATCGGTGCGGGAAACGTTGGCGGGTCTTGCGCCCTTTTGGCCGCGAAAAAGGAGCTTGCCGATATATATCTTATCGATATTGATCCTGACATGCCGAAGGGGAAGGCCTTGGATATCCTTGAGGGGGCGGCGGTTGAGTTCTTTGACGTAAATGTCGAAGGGACTTCCGATATCGGCGTTCTTTCCGGTTCGGATGTCATCATCGTTACGGCGGGATTTGCGAGGAAACCCGGCATGAGCCGGGACGACCTAGCAAAGATCAATGCGAAAATCATAAAGGGGGTGGCTGAGGATATCAAAAGATACGCCCCCGAATCCTTCGTTATCGTTGTCACCAATCCCCTCGACGTTATGTGCTGGGTGACAAAAGAGGTGAGCGGACTTCCGAGGGAGCGCGTCTTGGGTATGTCGGGTGCGCTGGACGGCGCCCGCTTTCGTGCATTTATCGCAGCCGAGCTTGACGTCTCGGTAAAGGACGTAAGCGCAATAGTCCTCGGCGGTCACGGCGACTCAATGGTGCCGCTTTGTAGCTGTGCCTCGGTGTCGGGGATCCCGATAGGCGAGCTTTTACCTAAGAAAAAAATAGAGGCCCTCGTGGAGCGGACACGCAAAGCCGGGGGCGAGATCGTAGATCTACTCGGGACGGGGAGCGCCTATGTCTCTCCCGCGGCTTCCGTGGTCATGATGGTCGAGGCGTACCTTCTCGATCAAAAGAGGGTGACGGGGGCCTCGGCCTATCTCGACGGAGAATACGGGATATCGGGGATATATCTCGGTGTGCCCGTAAAGCTCTCGGGCGGGGGGCTTTCCGAGATCATCGAACTATCACTCACCGACGAGGAGATGGAGATGCTTCGCGCATCGTCGGATGCTGTGAGAAGTGAGATAGAGAGAATAGAGCTTTAGGGGAAATTTGAGAACGATACCAGAAGAGATAGTTGCGGACGAGGTCAAAAAGCTCGTCATCCGTGCAAACACGATCCTCCCCGAAGATGTGATAAGTGCCATTGAAAGGGCAGAGCGAGATGAGCCATCTCCCCTTGGGAAAGAAATCTTGGGCGAGGTCCTCGAAAACGCAAAGATTGCGAAAGAGCAAAAAATCGCCCTTTGCCAGGACACAGGTGCGGCGGTCTTTTTTGTCGATATCGGAAATGATGTCAGGGTCGATGGGGGCGGATTGGTCTCTGCCGTCGAGCGGGGGATGAAAAATGGATATGAGGAGGGATATTTTCGTAGCTCGATGACCGATCCGATCACCCGGACAAACACCGGCGGCAACGCGCCCGCGATCATTCACCTTGAGATAGTAGAGGGGGAGAAACTTAAGATATCCTTTCTCCCCAAGGGAGGCGGGGCCGAGAACACCTCAAGGTTATATATGTTGTCCCCCTCAGCGGGGAGGGAGATGATAATTAGAAAGGTCGTTGGGACGGTATCCGAGGCGGGGGGGATGGCGTGCCCGCCGCTGGTCGTCGGTGTTGGGATCGGCGGGACGTTCGATCTGGCCCCGGTGCTGGCAAAGAGGGCGCTTCTGAGAAGGGTCGGAGATGTCAATCGGGACGAGGAGGTCGCCCGACTCGAAGGAGAAATCCTCAAAAGAATAAATGATTTAGGCATTGGCCCGATGGGAATGGGCGGGAAGACGACTGCTTTATCTGTACACATAGAGACCCACCCGTGTCATATCTCATCGCTTCCGCTGGCGGTGAACCTCCAGTGTCACTCAAACCGCCGGGCTGAGATCGAGATATAAAAAACTTCAAACAAATAAAAATGTGGCTTATAAAAAGAGTTCTTTAGAGCGTCACCCTTTTAGTTCACCTAATAAGAATTACTAACTATCCCCTCTTTTTTATCTCCTCGTACTCCGAGAGGTGAAGTGCGGCGTGGGCGGCGCCCGTGATGGTGGTGTGGGCGGAGACGCCGTTTGACGTAAGATGTCTGAAAGACTTCAACCATACGTCCCCTGAGTAGTAAAAGGGCATGACCACGAGGAGCGTCTTTTTCGATTTCTTATAAAAGGAGATGAGGGCGTCGAGTAGATACTCGTTGTACTCCTTTCTCGAAAATAGGTGGGCGAATTCTATGTGATGCTGATAGATAATCGTATCGGTGTTTTCGTCGTCGTCGATAATTTCAAATACCTTGTCGAATACCCCCGGAAATCCCCCGACGGCGGCAAAGTCGAGGGGATTTTTAAATCCCGTTCCTGCTTTCGGGATAATATCGGAAAGGGCCTTCTGGGTGGTTTCGCTGTAGAGTGGGACACAAAGCCCGATTTTCGGGAGGATATCCGCGGCGAGTATCCCTTCCCCGCCGCCGCGGTTCACAAGGGCGATGTTCCTCTTCGGTCTCCCCCTTTTCTTTGTAAAGGCCGACGCCGTCTCGACAAGTTCATCGAACGTCTCGACCAGTATCCCCCCGGCCTGCCGTATCGCCGCCTCCCATATATGCGCCTTTCCCGCCATGATGCCAGTGTGGGAAGACGTTGCAATTACCCCCGCTTCCGACATGCCTGCCTTGAGGATAAGAACAGGTTTTTTGGATGAGGTCGCACCTAGAAGCTCCATGAATCTATCTCCGTTTTTCACGCCCTCGATATATAGGCCGATGATTTCGGTCTCTGGGTCATCCTTCATATATTCGAAGAGGTCGAGGATGTCGATGTCGGCCGAGTTTCCGATGCTTACCCCTTTGCTGAGACGGTAATTGTAGTTCCCCCCGCACCACGCAAAGGACTGGCTTGTTCCTCCGCTCTGGGAGACAAATCCGATGTTGCCCAGTTCTTTCGGAAATATCCCCGGTGGGAATGCCATACCCGACCTGGGCGAGAAGACCCCGAGGCAATTGGGACCGATAATCCTAATCCCGGTTTCTCTTGACGCCTTTTTCAGCTCCTCCTCTAATTTTTTTCCGGCCTGTGTTTCGAGATCTGCAAAGCCGGAGGAAAAGACGTGGGCCACCTTTATCCCTTTGGTTTCGAGCTTTCTTAAGGTGTCGGGGACTTTATCGGCGGGGACGGCGAGGATCGCGTAGTCTATCCCATCGGGGAGGTCTGTGATCTTTTCAAACGTCTCAAAGCCTTGTCCGTCTCCCCCATCGGTCGAGACCACGTAGACATCACCAGAAAATTCGAAGTTTTTAAGAGAGGTTATATATAAATAGGCCCCTTTGGCGCGCTCGGTCTTGCCGATGATTACGACTGACTTCGGATTAAAGACAAAATCCCATATCGGGTCTTCGAAACTGATGTTCTTATTTTCCGATTTCATGGAGTCTTAAAAAATTAAATTACAGTCTACAAAGGTATCCCCAAGGCGGTTTCTTTGTCAAGATTTTTCGGCAAGCAAAGGATTGAAAAAAGATTAAAATAGATAATCACTAGGGGATATATGCCGCGGCTTTATCAGGTAGGGCGTTAATCAAATTTACTTCTCGTTTTTGGATATTCAGGATTATAGATCATCTTGCATTATTGTGAAATATTATTATACAATTTATTTAATAATTAGTATCTATAAGCATCGCTAATAAAAACGAAGTCCAAAACTCCGATTGTTTTGGATTCATCGTTTCCGAACGTGACAGTTTTAAGATAACCAAAAGGCATAAAAGGACTATATCCGCGTTATTTCTTGACAATGATTTCTTAAGAGCTTATTATTAAAATTTAGATTAATTTTGGGACAAGGCATTGAAGTACAGGTTTATAAAGGTCGAAAAGACAGACAAAGAGGTTCCGTGGATGAGGGCCGACGGGCGCCAGCCCGACTCGACTAGGCCAGTCAATATAACGAGAAATTACATCCCCTATGCCGAGGGGAGCGTCCTCATCGAGATGGGGAATACCATGGCGGTGGTTACGGCCTCTGTCGAGGAGAGGGTTCCCCCGTTTCTCAAAGGAACGGGTGACGGATGGGTCACTGCCGAGTACGGCATGTTGCCCCGTTCGACCGAGACCAGGATGACTAGGGAGGTGACACAGGGGAGGGCAGGCGGGCGGACCCTTGAGATCCAGCGATTGATAGGAAGGGCACTCAGGGCGGTCGTCGATCTATCGGCAATAGGTGAGAGGACCATCTGGATCGACTGTGACATTATACGCGCCGACGGCGGGACAAGAACCGCATCGATCACAGGGGGCTTTGTGGCGCTGGCGGACGCTATGATGAAACTAAAAAAGAGCGGCCGTATAAAAAAATTCCCGCTGAGGGATTATGTGGCCGCGATAAGCGCGGGCGTTGTGGGTGGGAAGATACTTCTTGACCTCGACTATAAGGAGGACTCCACCGCCGAGGTGGACATGAATTTCGTGATGACGGGCTCCGGTCTGTTTGTCGAACTGCAGGGGACTGCAGAAGAGCACCCCTTTGATCAGAAGACACTCGATCAGATGACGATAATGGCCAGGGGGGGGATATCCCATCTTATCTCAAAGCAAAAAGAAGTTCTGGGTGGGGATATTGAGTAATCTGATATCAAGACACATCTCTCTTAAAAGAGATGTGTGATGCAAAAATAGAGGCCTCGTCGAGATGAAGATGGTTTTGGCCACAAAGAACCGGGGAAAGCTCCGGGAATTTCAAGATATATTTGAAGATTTGGGCCTCGCCGGGGATATCTCCCTTTCATCTCTCCTCGACTTTCCCGAGCTCCCTGATGCCGTCGAGAATGGCTCGACCTTTTCTGAAAATGCCCTTATAAAGGCAAGACTTGCCGCAAAAACCGGATACATCTCCATTGCCGACGACTCGGGAATCAGCGTCAACGCCCTAGGGGGCGCGCCCGGAATAAACTCCGCGAGATACGCTGGCACAAGTGCAACCGATGACGATAACAACGAAAAGCTTCTGTCGGAGCTTTCAGGTATCCCCGAAGGGGAGAGGACGGCGACATTCATCTCTTTCATAGCATTGATCACACCCGACGGGAGGGAGGAGGTTTTTGAAGGCTCGTGTGATGGACTGATCCTCGAATCTCCGAGGGGGGATGGGGGATTCGGTTACGACCCAATCTTCCTTTACCCACAGATTCAAAAAACATTTTCCGAGATGACGGATTCGGAAAAAAATAAGATAAGCCACAGGAGGAGGGCCATCGAGAGATTGGCGAAGGTCCTACCTGATTTTATAAATAAGCGTTAGATATTTATCAAAGGAATGAAAATGGGAAACACCGATGATCTTGGGGGTTCTTTTAATATCCATTAAAGATCATTGAAGGTCTTCGTCATCTATCTCTCTCAATATATCCTTGATCTTTTTAATCTTATCGGAGATCAGATCTTCTCTTATCTTGGTCTTTTGCCCAATGAACCCTTCGATCCTCTCTTTTATGTAGTTTAGGTCTTTCATCAACCTTGAGCCCATGAGCTCAACCTTCTCGCCGGTTTCGGTTATCGAATATGTCTCGAATTCTTTATCTTTTCCTATTTTAAGGGTCTCGCCCCAGTGGGGTGCATATGCCTTTAGGCCGAGCTCGTTTTTTAGGGCATTCGTAAAGGCGAGGGCCGCCCTCTCTTCGCCGTGGACGACAAAGACGACAGGTGACGACCCCCGAAAATATGAGGCCCAATCCAAAAGCCCGTCCCTGTCTGCGTGGGCGGAAAATCCGCCGATGGAGTATATCTTGGCGTTCACCTTCACCTCGTCGCCTAAGATCCTGACCTCGTCCGCGCCCGAGACGATGGCCCTCCCGAGGGTGCCCTCGGCCTGATAGCCGACGAATATAATAGATGATTCGGGGCGCCACAGGTTGTGCCGCAGGTGGTGTTTGATCCTCCCCGCATCACACATCCCGCTGGCGGAGATGATGATCGCGCTCCCGTTAAGATTATTGATTGCAATCGACTCTTCGGTTGTGCGGGTAAATTTCAGTGTCGGAAGATTCAGCGGATTCTCTCCGGCCACAAGGAGGGCATGTGTCTCTTCGTCAAAGCACTGCGGATTATTTTTGATGATCTTGGTTGCGGATGTCGCCATGGGGCTGTCCACGAAGACCGGGATATCTTTAAGTATCCCGTCTCTGTGAAACTCGGCGAGGTAGTAGATGATCTCCTGTGTCCTACCCACGGCAAAGGCTGGGATGATGACCTTCCCATTTCTATTTACGGTCTCCAAGATGGCATCCTTGAACTCCTCGCGGCTCTCCTCCTTTGTCTTGTGCAGTCTGTTTCCGTAAGTCGACTCGATGAAGAGGAAATCGGCCTCAGATATATTTTCGGGATCACGAAGGATCGGCTGATCCTTTACACCCACGTCCCCGGAAAATACCACCTTTACGGTATCGTTCCCGTCTTTTATCCACATCTCCACCATGGATGACCCGAGGATGTGACCGGCGTCCCTGAAAATTACCTCCACTCCGGAGGCGGCCTCGAACTTCTCATTGTAACGAACAGGGCTGAAGCGTTTGAGGGCTTTTTTGGCGTCTTCCGGTGTGTATAGGGGGGTAACTTCACCGAGGCCCCTTCTTTGATTCTTTGCACTCCTCCATCTCGCCTCCATCTCCTGGATGTGTGCGGAATCGAGAAACATCAGCTCACAAAGATCAGAAGTCGCCTTGGTAGAGATGATCTTTCCTGCAAATCCGCTCTTCACGAGCTTTGGGATTAGACCGCTGTGGTCTATATGGGCATGTGTCAATACGACGGCGTCTATCTCTTTTGGGTCGTATATGGCTTCGAGATAGTTACGCTTTACGAGCTCCCGCCTCCCCTGAAACATCCCGCAGTCCACAAGGACGTTGGCATTGTCGGTGCTTATAAGAAAGGACGATCCGGTAACCGTCCTCGCGCCCCCGATAAAGGTTACTCTCATGACTCTCCCCGATTTATTCAGCTTTTTATTCTAACAGATTGTCTCAGACTTTCAAGGGCTTTAATTATATAAAAAACCGGTGGAGTCCCAGCGACTCCACCGGTGATAGAATTTCATTCTTTTTACGTATCAGATTTATTGGATCAGGCCGATGTCATGATCTAAGCCTTACCATCGATGATATCGAGTGCCTCTTCCCTGTAGGCATCCATAATGTATGAAATGTCCGTTACCTTTGCACATTCTTCTGTCAGAGATGCGAGATCTTTACGGCTAATCAGGTCAACCCTCCATTTCCGGGCGCCCGCCATGAGCTGCTGGAGGCCGATACGGATCTTCTCGCACGCGCTGTAAATCCCGATGGCGCCGAGAGGGAACTTTTCGACTTCGGAGCCGTAGCGGTCTTTCAGCTCCTCATAACAGAAAAATATCTCCTCTTTGGTGGCACCGTATTTTGATACAGTTTTGGGTAGGCCGCCGTCTTCTCCCTTTAGCCATTTGTCGATGTTTTTCCCGACCATGCCGGGTATCATCAGTGCCCGGCCCATACATACCGCCTTGCTGTATGGTGCTCCGAGGGCGAGTGCCTTAAATACGTGGTCTTCTGACGAAAAGCCGCCGGCGAAGGCGATATCCGGCACCATCTCACCTTTCTTGGCGAGCCTCTGGCACAGCTCATATGCCATGGAATGTAGATATATTGAGGGTACGCCCCATTCGGACATCATGCGCCAAGGGCTCATGCCGGTTCCGCCGGGTGCCCCGTCGATCGTCAAGAAGTCGATCTTGGCCATTGAGGACCACTTAATTGCCATTGCCAGCTCACGCATAGGATATGCGCCGGTTTTCAGTGTAACCCTTTTTGCGCCGAGTTTTCTGATTCGTTCGACCTCCTTCATAAATCCTTCTTCATCGACAAAGCCCAAACGTGAATGGCGCTCGAACTGTTTGATTGCACCAGATTTATATCCGGCCTTATTTGCCGGGTCTTCGGGGTCGGGTGTTACGATATAGCCGCGCTTCTTGAGTTCGAGGGCTCGATCGAGCGAGTCGACCTTAATCTCTCCGCCGATACACTTGGCGCCCTGCCCCCATTTTAATTCTACGGTCTCGACGCCGAGCTTTTCAATTACATATTCCGCCACGCCGAGCCTCGTGTCCTCGACATTCATCTGAACCAATATATCTCCATAACCTTCATGATAGCGGCGGTATTCCTCGACCCTCCGTATCATATCGGGTGATTCTTCTACCTTATTGTTTTTATCTCTCTTGAGATTCGGATCGATGCCGCAGACGTTCTCGCCGCAGACTATACCGATGCCGCTGATTGCTGTCCCGACGGCGAAGTGTTCCCAGTTTTTGCGCGCGATCTCGGTGCTTCCAAGTGCCCCCGTGAAGATCGGAATCTTCATCTTGACAGGCGAATTTGTTCCAAATGAGGTTTCGGTGCTCACCGCCGGGAAGGTGGCGTGATCGGGATCGGCCTCGATCCCCTCGGCCCCCAGTGCGTAGCCCATGATGTTGAGGTGGGAGTAATCTACAGGATAATCCTTGTCGGCACCGGCCGTGATCTCTCCGAACGGCATGGGATAGAGTAGTTCCCTGCCTCGAAAGGTGGAGACGAAGAGATCGCAGTTACCCCTGCATCCGTCGACACAACGGCTGCAGATACCAGAGTGTGGCGCCACGTCGCGGGAGCGATTGCTCGTTTGCAGCGCCTCATTGGCGTTGGGTCTTTGTAAATTCATTTTTACCTCCAGATTTTGTTATTGGCTATGTATTACCGTTATTTATTAAAAAAATTTAGGGTATTCACTGAGATTTCTTATATATTGTGTTTTTACTTTTCTTATTAATCTTGCGCAGTAGGATCGTGTAGAATAATCGGCATCCACCTGCCGATACTCTCAAAGATGTTATGAGATGTCAATAAAAAAATCCTATTATTTCGCATATTATAGGGCATTGGCAAAAAAGATAAGCTTAAAAATCGGCAATATTACCGATAACAAGGACAAAAAGGTTGATTTTATTGATAATTTGCCATACCTTATCTTTGGCAGAATAAATCAATAAAATCAGTGAAATCCCGCCCTAAAAATGGATTTCAAATACTATGAAACCGTAGACTTTGGCTTCTGTAATCGGTAAAAATACCGATTTTCTTTGACAGTGAGAGGCTTTTCGGGTATATTTTCTGTCATGATAGAAAAATCGGAGAAAAAAAGGCTTGCCATATTGAGGATCCTTCAAAAGGTTGAAAAACCCATGAGCAGCCCCAAGATAACCCAAGAGCTTCAAGCAATGGGACATGAAGTCAGCGACAGGACGGTCAGGCTCTATCTCTCCGATCTCGATAGTGAAGGGCTAACGGATAATTTCGGAAAGAAGGGGAGGATGATTACCGAGCGTGGGTCGAGGGAGTTGTCCGAATCGAGGGTCATTGAAAAGATCGGTTTTTTGGCGGCGAAGATCGACCAGATGACATACAAGATGGACTTTGACCTCGCCAAAAGAAGCGGTACGGTGATTGTAAACACGAGTATGATTGAGAGGGATCAGCTTGAGAGCGCCGTGCCGTTGATAAAGCGTGTCTTTGCGGCAGGCTACAGTATGGGAAATCTCGTCACTCTGGTTGGCCCGGGCGAAAGATTCGCCGATACGAGCGTCCCGGATGGATGTATTGAGATCGGCACGGTTTGCTCGGTTACTCTAAACGGGGTACTCCTCGCCCACGGAATCCCGACAAATTCGCGGTTCGGTGGGGTACTGGAGTTCCAAGATTATAAGCCCACAAGGTTCGTCGAGCTTATTAATTACGACGGTACGACGCTCGATCCGCTCGAGGTATTCATCAGGAGCGGAATGACCGATTATTTGGGGGCGATCGAGACGGGAAACGGCAGAATAGGGGCGGGTTTTCGGGAATTCCCCGCGGAAAGCCGTGATCGTGTGATCTCGCTTTGGCGCGACCTCGAGAAGGTCGGCCTAGGTGGATTTCTCGCCGTGGGATGGCCGGGCCAGCCGCTCCTCGAGATCCCCGTGAGTGAGGGGCGAATAGGTGCCATCGTGATCGGCGGGCTCAATCCCGTGGCGCTACTTGAAGAAAAGGGTATCAGAGTGAACCGTATAGGCGCCCTCGCGGGTCTTTTGGAGTATCGGAATCTATTCCATTATCAGAAGCTGGATAGTCGCATGCGAGAATTTCTGGCGTGATGAAAACTGTTTATTTCCTTCCTTTTTCACCCTCTTGATCAAAATGGATATTCTCGGTGATCATACAAGGTTTCAGAATTCAGCGAATATCTGAATGAAAGTCTATAGCGATTGCAACAGATTTTTCCACTACTTAAAGCGGCGGGGAGCAAAGCGCGTTTTGCGGATGCCGCGGCCTTTTTAATAGACAAGTAGAGAAAATGACAAACCATCAGTGAACACCTCGTAAATAAATAACCATTTCGAATATTGGAGATCATACCCCCTCACACCCGTGGTGGGTGATTTGGTCTCACAAATAGATCAGATCTTATTATTTCTCACTTCCTGTTCAGCGGACAGACCCTGAGGCACTCGAAGCACTTGATCCAGTAGTTGTATCCCGCCGTATTTAGGGTTAGTTCGATGGTTTTTTTGTGGGATAAGAGCTTTTGTTATACGGGAGGCTATTCGTGACGTCGAAATCTATTGGGGGGGCTTCCTATTTCTCGCTGTTCAATTTTCTGTAATATTCAATCAAGATATCGGCGACCTCGGGTCTCATATATTTTTCGTCGGGCACATTTCCCTCCTGGAGCATTTTCCGCAAGACGGTTCCCGATATCGTCTGGGGCTTCCAGCCCTTGCCTATGTGATCGTCGACAAGGCCCACCCGCCCGAGTTCGTCGAAATATGCCGCAAAACCGATATTCAGGTTGTTTATGAGGAGTTCCCCGTTTAGATTCTCAAACTTCTCCTGGGCGTCGAAGTCCCCCCAGATAGGTGTTCCGTCGTCGAAGGGGGCGTCGGCGTGTTTCCTGCCGATTATAATGTCGGAAAACCCATAATTCTGCCGATAAATCGCGTGCATCACGGCCTCCTTTGGGCCGGCGTAAAACATCTTTATCTCGAGTCCCAGAAGCTCAAACTGGTCGTTCAGGTCATAGCCGACCCTCTTCCAAAGGTCTTCGTCTTTATCGCCCCTTCCGAGGACCCGGTTGTCGTGAAGCGAAAGATAGGTTTTCATTCTCATGTCGGCCGGGACGTCGTCTGACTTGAGCTCTCCCAGAAGCGGATTTAGGACGACCCCGCAAAAGAAACCCTCGGCCGTCAGCCTCTCAATCGCCGCGACCATTGCATACTCATGGGCCCTGTGGAGGGGATTTCTCGTCTGAAAGGCGATTATCCGCTCCCAGCCCTTATCTATAAAGAGCTTTCTCGATTCGGTCGGAAAAAGGAGATAGCGCCCGTCTATACTGTCATATGTCTCGGGGAAGACCCATATAGGCCCCCCTATGAGTTTTGTTCTGTCATCTTCGAGGACGATACGTGCCCCCGGGTGATCGATACGATCGGTACCGTAGACAGATCTCAGGTACGACTCCTTGTCGAAATCAAAGATGTCGGCGATCTCTATGTAACCGATGGGCCTTCCTGATGTGTCTTTAATGATTGCCTCGTCTTTGCCTTTCAACTCTTTGTATTCATCATCGGTAATGGAAAAAGACAGGGGGATGGTCCAGGCATATTCCCCGTTTTTATTTACGATTTTTTCTTCAGTGAGGACTTTTTGGAATTCGGTTTTCGTCATCGCGCCCAAGATTGGGCTCAAAGCCCCGTCACCGATCCTCTTTAGGGTAGGGAGGTCGGATATAGATATCTGAAAATTCGAAAGCTCACTGGCTTTATCCCTGAGTTCCTTTGATCGCTCGGCATCGAGTATCCTGTTTACAGGCTCTCGAAGACCTCCGTGGGGGGCATAAGACCCCGATTTTTTTCCTGTCATATCAATGTCTTATCACGCAATTGTTTAAAATACAGCCTATCTCTTTTGGCCTATAACGAATAGTCTATTTATCCTGCTCGTCAAGATTATCCATTTTCCATATCAAAATCTGGGAAGGGGTTTTTGGATCTACCCCAGTTTATGAGATTCCATATTCTCTCGTGGAAATAATAGAGGACCATTTTGGATACGATCTCCACCGCACCAATCCCTAGAGAGAGGGAAATCTTTTTGGTAAAAGCATAGACAATGGCTATTGTGGTGAGGGTGGCGATGCTCCTCCAACATATTGTTTTGATCAGGCTCCTGTGTGGATTCTCCAATTTATTCCCTATTGTAAAAAACTAAGATGGATTCAAATGCCAAAAGTTTATTTTATACCATATTTATGGGAAAAGTCAAGTAAGGGGAGAAGTAGAAAAGAGAATTTTTTTATCGCACCTTCATGAAAAGAGTAAAATAGGGGGATTTGCAGGAGAGGCCCGCAAATCCTTTCTATGACAAATATCGACCCTTGTAGATAGAGTGTGGATAAACAGATAAAAGTAACATGGAAATCGTTGAAATCAGAAGATTTTTCCAGCACTGCCTATATTTTAGGCAGCACTATTTATTAATGATTTCAATAATTTAGCCGTTTTTTATGGTACAGAAAATGAAAAAGCCAAAAGTCTTTACCTATCCGCCGATGATTTTTGTCTTAATTTCTCTTCGGGGTAATAACTTTCCTTGACTAATTGACCGTGTCATGTAAATATCTACATGTGGCATCCTTTTTATATCAGACGTTCTTAAAACATTAAGATAATCTATGGGGGAAATCCTCTATTTTCTTATCAGGGGATCGGAATTTTTTCCCAATCAAATATCGAAATGAGATGTCCGAAGGGGGCCCGCTGATTGTGAAGGAGATGCTCCTGTGGTAAAGTCAAAAATCGATGTCAAGGCCAAAAACAAAGATAGTCAAAGGTGGGAATTTTCACTCTATATACAGTGGGATTATGAAATCCCGCACCCGTTTTCAAACTGTAAGACCATATGTGGAGGGAGATAATGGAAGAAAAAGACCTCTATGAACAGTTATCCGACCGTATTATGACCTCTGGGTCAAAATTGATCCCGAAGCTTTTCAAGATGATCGCATCAGAAGAAGAGGCAAGGCTTATGCTTGCAACACCGGGGACGGCGGAACAGCTCTCAAGTACAACGGGAAAAGACCCGAAAGCCACAGAGGAGATGCTCGAAGATCTCTTTCACAGGGGTCTCATGTTCAAGTCAAAAAAGGATACCGGGACGATATACAGGATGTGTCGCGACATCGTCCAGTTTCATGACGCCACGATCCTTTGGCCCGAGGCTCCCAAGGAGTATCACAACCTGTGGCTCGAATATATGAATAGCGAGTGGTTCGACTACGCCAAGCTCGTTGAAAAGGTCGTAAAGACCCCGTTTACGAGGATCGTCCCGATAGGCGAATCGATAAATTCGGAATCTCAAATCCAGGCCATAGATGATGTTATGAGTATTCTGGATAATGCGAGCCGTTTCGCCGTGACGAACTGCACGTGCCGGACGATAGACGGAAAATGCGGGCACGAGCTCGAGGTCTGCCTCCAGGTCGATAAATCCGCGGATTATTCGATCGAACGAGGGACCGGAAGGGAGCTTACGAGGGAAGAGGCAAAGGAGATAGTGAGGAGGACCGACGAGGCCGGCCTCGTCCATGTGATCATGAACAGCGCCTCGAAGCAGCACTTCATCTGCAACTGCTGCAGCGACTGTTGCCAGACGATACCGGTCTTTGTAAATGACGGCGTAAAAATCCTCGCCCCCAGCAGGTTCACCGCCAGGGTCGACGAAGATTCCTGCACCGCATGCGAGGCCTGTGTCGAGCGGTGCTTCTTCAGGGCGATAAGCATGGGGGGTGATTCGGCCGGGATAGACCCGGAGAAATGCATGGGGTGCGGCGTCTGCGTCTCCGAATGCCCGAGCGATTCAATATCGCTATTC
>CAZDOD010000004.1:0-14407 GCA_964506935.1 uncultured Thermodesulfobacteriota bacterium
ATAGAATATGAAAGGTCGATGATGATCGAAGAAGGGTCAAAATTTGCTTAAATAGGTAAATAGGATCTTATCAAGGGTCTTATCAGTGATGTTTTTAAAATAATATAAGGATATTATCTATGCAAAAACTTAACGTCGCTTTTATCGGGTGCGGGCGGATCTCGGACCTTCACGTCCTGGGGTATAAAAACAACAAGAGAGCAAACCTCTATGCGGTCTGCGATGCCGATCCCGAAACCCTCGCCCGAAGGAAGAGAGAATGGAAGGTAGAAAAAGCCTATTCCGATTACCGAGAGATTCTTGCCGATCCCAAAGTGGACGCCGTCGAGGTAATCCTGCCCCATAAGCTCCACGAGCCGATAGTCAAAGAGGCGTTGGATGCGAAAAAGCACGTCGCCGTCCAAAAGCCGATGACCATCAGCCTCGCCAGCGCCGACCGGATGATCTCTCACGCCAAAAAATCGGACAGGATATTCAAGGTCACCGATAACTACCTGTTTTATCCGCCGATCGTAACAGCGAAAAAGATGATCGATGACGGGGCAATCGGAGAGCCGCAGATGATTCGGATGAAGATGATCGCAAGCCCCCACGGCGGGTGGACAATCGACATTGCTTCATACGACTGGCGTTTCGATGAGTACTCCGAGGGGAGGTTTTCAGAAACCTACGATCACGGCCATCACGAGTGGGCCACGGCCTGGTATCTTCTCGGTGAAACGGAGTATATCAATGCGTGGATCGATTCGCTCGACGGCATCATGGACAGTCCCTGCGTCATCACGTGGAAGTACAAGGAGGGTATCAGGTACGGGATGTGCGAGTTTGTTTTTTCGTCCGATCTCGAAATCCCATCGAAATACTATTCCAACGACGAGTGGTTCGAAATCACCGGGAGCAAGGGCGTCATCTTCATCCACCGCTGCACAGGAGACATCCATACCGGCCCCGCCGTTAGCCTCTTTGATTCCAAGGGGTGGCATCATTACAAGGACGTAAAATCCGACTGGGCCGATGGATTTATCGGCGCCGCCGAGAATTTTGCCGGAGCCATCACAGGCGAAGAAAAACCATTTCTTACCGGAGAAGAGGGGCGGGAGATGTTGAGGTTTACATTTGCGCTTCTAAAATCCGCCAAGATACGCCGCGAGGTCTACCTCGAGGAGATGGACAGGACTTTTGCCGGCCTCTACCGATGGCGAAAGAAGAGAAAAGAGGTGAAGAACGCATTTGCCAATAGTTTCAGGGGACCGCTCTTTGGGGAGAACCTGTCAAGATATGCCCCACAGGCAAAGGCCCTGACCCATGATTTTCTAAAACGCTTTGACCCCGAACACGCCAAGGGGTGGGACTCGGTCGTCGGCCTTCACCTTACGAAAGACGGCGGCGTTGGTGATATGAAATTCACCCTCTCGGTCAAGGGGGGTAAGGCGAGCCTAAAAGAGGGCGAGATCGCAGATAACGCCCGCATCGTAATCACGATGCCGGCCGGCGTGTGGGCCGCGATCGTCCTCGGAAAGAAACGTATCGAGACCGCCCTCTTTAAGCGACAGCTCAAGATAGACGGC
The DNA here is from genome assembly GCA_964506935.1 of uncultured Thermodesulfobacteriota bacterium. Lineage (GTDB taxonomy): Bacteria > Desulfobacterota > Zymogenia > Zymogenales > Zymogenaceae > CAZDOD01. The sequence continues at coordinate 1,569 of CAZDOD010000004.1, forward strand.
GAGCCGCTCGAGGGGATGAAGCTCAGAAACGCCTTTAAAATATAACGGAGGTTTTATGACTGCCGTAAAGACAGTGCCGGTGGCCACGAAGTCGAAGCCCGCAATCGGCCTTGAGGTGTCGTGGACGGATTCCCAGTTTGTGATGATTATCTCCGATAGGGGTGTAGTCGCCTGCGGCGTGATCGACAAAGATGTGATGGAACGGGTGGGGGCGGCGATCGCCATCGCACGGGGGACTCCGGAGAAACAACTGGTTACCACGGCTGACCTATTATCGGCGAAGATTCAGGACGTCACGAAAAAGGCGTATGATTATGGTGTCCGGGTCGGGATGACGGGCAAAGAGGCCCTTTTTATCTTTTCGGATTAGCTTTTGCCGGAGAACCTTTTTATAAAGAGGAGGAGGCTCAAGGCGATAAAGACTAAAAGAAAGAGGGAGATCGAGGCCATTCCGGCCGTGAGGGTAAATTTATTTGAAATAGCGCCAACGGCGAAGGGGAAGATTAAGACGCCGCTTCCCATACATGCCAGAAGAAATCCATTGGTCGTATTCGGGGATGAAGGGAAAAAACTGATCCCGAGAGAGATGATAAGGGGAAATATCCCCGAAAAGAAAAGCCCGACAAAAACCAGAGCGGCGCCGGAGACCTCGGGTTTCGTGCTCAAGAGAAAAAGACCGTAGAAAAAAAGGCTGCAAAGGGAGAGGCCAAAAAGGAGCTTTTTTTCGCTGACCCTTTTTGCCAATAGATAACATATAAACCTCCCCCCCGTCATGGCGAGCCAGAAAAATGTCAGATAGGAGCTGGCCGTCACCTTGGGCGCCCCCAGGCTATTTTCCATATAAAAGACCGACCAATAGTTTATTCCCATCTCACTCCCCACGTAGAGGATTGTCAGAAACCCCAGAAGGATCATGAAGGGTGTCGTGATAATCTTAAAGAAATAGTGGGGATCGATCTTCTCGGGCTCGATTTTTGCTGGAAAGGCTGTTGACAAAAAGAACAATACGACTATGCTCGAAAAGAATCCAGCAACTTGATAGACAACTTCCCAGCCGTATCCACTATCCAGCAAATGCCCGCAGAAAAATGGGCCGATAAGGGCCCCGATTCCAAAAAATGCGTGGAGTATATTGAGGAGGGCGGCGCGTTTATCTCTGTAGAGTTCTGCAATTAGGGTATTGGTGACGACCTCGATCAAGCCGCCGCCGACCCCCATGAGAAAAAAGGCGAAAAGGCCGATGTAGAATTTCGATGTGAGCGAAAAGAGATAGAGCCCCAGACTCAGAGATAACTGCCCTGATATCCCCACCCATCTCGTGCTGAACCTGTCGGCAAAATATCCCCCCAGGAGCACCGATATGATGAGGCCGAAGGAAAGGAAACTCATAAACATGCCGAGCTCGGAGCGGGTGAGCAAAAACGATTTCTGAATTTCCGTGAGGGCTGGCCCGACAATCGCAATCGTTACGCCGTAGGAGAGGATCGAAAGGAAACAATAGAACGTCAGCTTCTTCATGGAATTTTCAAAAATAGAGGTTATCACTTCAATGCAATCATATTATCAGGGAAACTATCAAAATATCGTATAAAGTAACGGCCAATATCCTGTAAAAGCTGATGACTACCCCTGATCCCCGAAAAGCTCACCTATCTTCATAAGGAGCGAGATGTCGCCCTCGACCTGATATTTCTCGTCCATAAACATCTTCTGGCCGTCTGCGGCTTTTGTAACGATGTCCATCCATATATCAAAAGGAGTCTTTATCGTCAGGTCGTGCTTTTCTGATATCCCCGATTTCGCCTCGATAGTGCCTTTATCAATGATGAAGTAGCAGGAGTCTGAAACATCGCCGGAAAAGTGAAACTGGAATGTCGCCCTCATGTCGCCTGCGGCCTTTGGATTAAATCCGAGAAGGAGTAGCGTCATGAATTCATCTGTCGATTCGGGGCGCGGGATCATCCCCTTTTCTCCGAACTCCTTTACGGTTACTCCCTCTCTTATGCACGACTTAAAGAACATATTGGCGGCTTTTGCCATCAGGTCGTAGTCCATAATCGGCGCTGTGATCTTTGCCATCGTTTCAGTGGATACCGCCTGTTTCTCTACGAGTTCCCTTCCGGCCTGTTTCGTGGCCTCGAGAATTTCTTCGGTCTTAGCTTTTAATCCCGCGGCGAGGAGGTGTGCCGCCGGCCTGTAAATCTCCGCGAGCAGGAGGTTACCTCTCCCATAAAGGAAATTCACATAGTGGGAGAGCTCATCGAAGACCGAAAGCTCCGGGAACCCCGCTACGGAGAGTATCACGGCAGAAGGTGGTTTTTTCCTTATTGGATGGGATGTCTTTTCGCCCCTTTTTACAAAAAATGGTTCAGCGACAGGCAGCGTACGCTCGATGAACCTCTTCATCTCGGCATTTACGGTGTAGTGGTAAAGGGGTGTTGCATAGACGACGATGTCGGACATCAGCCACTTCGGGAAAAGCTCGTCCGTCATATCGTCTTTATGGACACACTTTCCGGGGGTCTTTGTCCAGCATGTGAAACAGCCGATGCAGTTATTGATCTTCTTTTTACGAAGGTCGACGATTTCGACCTCGGCCCCCGCATCAATCATCCCCAAAGCGAGGTGATCCAGCATCAACCCCGTCAGGCTCTCCCCCTTTTTTCGGGGGCTCGAGTTCAGCGCCAATACTTTCATTATTCTTTCTCCCTTCAATCTTCTTTATCGGATGAAGATGATTTCTTCTTCATAGTATCAAATTGTTATAAATACACTTCCCTATATATATCGCATTGATGGGAACATTCCATTTATTTCGTGGATGGAGTCAATGACCGAGGTTTATAATGAGTCGATATTATAGGCGAGTTTCGCAATTACAAGCAAGGCAAAAAGTGGGATGACAGTCAAAATAACGGTGGGGAGTGTCAGGGAGCGGTTGCAGGGGAGATCGGACATTAAATCTACAGTGTATATAAAGACCTGTATTTTTTTGGAGTGTAAAGATTTTATTTTTATTTAGGTTTTTCCCCTATCGGAAGTATTGAATCGAAGGATCGTATAAAAAGTCCCTTATCAGGAAGACTTGTTTTTTAGATACTTTGCCCAGCGGGACATAAAATCGTCGTAACTTATATAAAACGTCTCCTGAAAGGATTGGTCGATATTCTTCCCTTGATTGATATCATACAGTAAATCCCTCACGAATCCGATACCGTAATTCTTAATCAGGTAATTGGTGGCCGAGAGACTCGTCATATATGCAACATATGCGCCCGATTCCCCAAGGCCCATAAAGCTTCCCTCAAGGTCCCGAAGTGACGCCGGTTTGCCGTAGAGTTTTACATATTCTATAACGACATCGTCAGCAGTCCCAACACTTACTCCCTCGATATACTGGGCTAGACCCTCGTTTAACCATATGGGACAGTTAAACCCGGCCATATCGTAGACCACGGCGTGGGTGTATTCATGGGTGACCATTTTCGTGAGTTCTTGGGTCTTCCCTGTAAGTCCCTTGATCGGGATCCTTATTTTCCCGTCATATATCGCCCCCGCCCAGTCGGGAGTTTTCGTCGCCTCTCTGAAGTCTTTATCCGCATAGAGGATGACTGCAATCTTTTGTGTGGGGTAGTGTCCGAGCTCGGCCCCCACCCTGACGTATGTCTCTTCGAGGGTGGTCAGAAGAAATTCTCCCACTACCTCCCTCGATGAGCCCTCATATTTGATTATAAAGTGACTCCCCTCTTTTCTATCAAAAGTCCCCTCAACGGAGTATTCCCTTTCGATCTTTGTAATATAAGACTTGACATCACTATCTTCGGGGTGTTTTTTGGAGAATTCTTTCAAAAGTGTCAGTGCGTCGCCTAGCTTCTCACGATTGTAAAGAACAATCCCCAGGAGTAGTTTTACATCGTCGTCGTCGGGATTAAGGGCGAGGGCCTTGGTGTAGTATATCTCCGCTGATTCGAAATTCCCCCTCGTATCCATGATATACCCAAGCCCCTTGTATGACAGATAATCATCCTTGTCGAACTGAAGGGCGTCGGAAAAATATGACTCCGCCTTTTCGAAATTCCCTTTTTCGGTCTCCTGCCATCCAAGGGTCGTGTAACAAATCGCCACATTTTTTTTAATCGTTGTGTCTTCGGGGTTTTTCTTTGATGCTTCAAGGAACTTATCAAGCGCATCCAGATATAATCCCCTCTCATAAAGCTCTTTTCCTTCCTGATTCAGCGGAATGGTAGGATTTATTATCAGATCGGGAGGTATCGTGAGAGGAGTCTCTTTCGTGTTATCTAAGACGGAGGGTTCTTTTTCAGGGATATCTTCATCTTTTTCCGTATCACCAGGAGAGAGGGCTTCCGTACCGGGGCCAGGTATCCCTTTTGGAGTGAAATCGAAGTCCTTATAGAAATTGGGGAGCAGGGCGAAGGTGAAAAAGAGTGCAACCACCGAGATCAAGGCAATGATGAGGCCCCATCTTACTTTGTAGGATTTGGCGACGGTCTCGAGTCTCTCGACCGATTCGGGTATTTCGAGGGGCTTCTCTTCAAGATAAGACCGCTTTATCGGTTTCTTTAGTTCCTCAATAAGCCTCTGTTTGTCGCTGGGTTTTTCTATTACGGGGACGAACTTGAGCCTCGCTCCATGTTTGATGAAGGTCTTTTCGATATTTATCGCCTTTTCCCGGGTAATCTTATTCATCAACACAAGCGGGAGCTTGTCGACCTTTGCCAGAATTGTCTTTAGATCCCCGTTCTTGGCGCGGGAGGCGAGGTACTTGGCGGTCTCCTTCTTGGAGTTGTAATCGAGAAATGAGGTTAAGACAACCTTGTAGTTATACTCCCCCAAGTTTTTAGGGAAAAATGTGCCGCATTTTTTGCATCTTGGTGAATTGTCCGGGATGTTGGTGCCGCATTGGTTACAGAACATGTCCTACTCGTCGGTAAAGATATAAATGACTTCACCCTCTTTGGCCATTCCCATCTGGGATCTGATGGCATGTTCTTGATAATCGCGCCTTTGGAGTTTAATGAGTTCCTGTTTTAGTAATTCGTTTTCTTTCTCCAATTCAGAAACGTTGGAGGTGATCTCTCGCTTTCGCTCTTTTAGATCGAGGAGTGTGAAAACGCCCATCTTGCCAAAGGCGGTAAAGGTAATAATTAGGATGATAACTATGTCTGCGGCCAACCAGAGTTGAGTTTTACGGTTATTTAATGACGAAAACATGTCTTTCAAGGTCTAAGATTACAAAAAAACGGCATCTGGACTAATTGCTGTCTGCGTTAATGTCTGAAGCTTTTATGTATCTCAAGGAAATAACTGAGATTTTGTTTCTCAGGATATACTAACTTGCATCTTTTATTGATAACTTAACTAACTATCTTATATCAAAGTACAAAATTAAGTCAAGATTTAATATGGCTCTTCAGGATTTCCGATTTTTCGTCTTCGGCGGGATATTTTTTAAAAAAATCCTCAAATAAAGTTGAAATTGTCCATAAAAAAGTATTTTTGTAGCTTGAATTCTTCGAAAAAGGCCCATTTATAATATATACATATATGTAACTATCATTTTTTTTATGATAATTTAATCTCAAAATCAATATATAGAACTATCCCCAAAAAAACCGCAATATATTGTGATATGCAATAACACTTTGTTTTTATTAGTGATATTTTCTTGACATAAAAATTTTTCGGTGATATAAGTCACAAAGAGGAAGTGGCCTATATTTATATCTTCGCCGTTTAAATCTAATCTTTTTTTAAAAATTATAGAATAATGATGTGATGCTATGGTACAAAAAAAGAAGAAATATTATACACTTATAATTGTTCCTCAGAAAGCGGATCGGGTTCGCAAGTTCAAGATATCCGATATAACCCTTTATATTTTAGCATCTTTTGCATTTTTAACCATAATAGCATCCGGTTTTATGCTCTTCAACTACCTTGATGTTCGCTTTAAGGTGAGTGAGCTCAATTCACTCCGTGAGGAGAACAGGGTCCAGAAGGACCAGATAAGGGAGTTCGCCTCAAAACTCGAAGATCTAAACGACCAGATGGAAAAGATACGTCAGTTTGATGAAAAACTCCGCGTTATCACCAATATGGGCGATCATATCCAGGGGGAGGAGATGTTTGGGATCGGCGGTCCTTTTAACGAAGGGGAAGAGAGCGTAACCGAGCTCGACAAACGTCATGAGTCCCTGATTCGAGAGATAAAGGTGGATCTCGAGCGGTTGCAGGAGGAGTCCAAACTCCAGGAGGAGAGCCTGCAGGAACTCTTGAGTTTCCTTGAAGATCAAAAGAACCTTCTGGCCTCCACACCATCGATCTGGCCGGCCAGGGGCTTTGTCACTTCGGGTTTCGGCTATAGGCGCTCTCCATACACCAAGACCCTGAGGATGCACGAAGGCCTCGACATCGCCAACAAGACAGGTACCCCCGTTTATACCACCGCAGATGGCATAATCATCTTCACCGGAATTGAGGGAGGTTACGGAAAGCTTCTAACAATAGACCACGGATACGGCATAATGACGCGTTACGGACACCTTAATTCGATCCTCGTCAAGGAGGGTGACAAGGTGAAGCGGGGCGATAAGATAGGAACCATGGGTTGCACAGGCAGATGCACCGGGCCGCATCTCCATTACGAGGTCAGGGTAAATAACGTCCCAGTAAATCCGAAAAGCTATATTCTGAACTGACGCCTAAGATTTTTGGCTGCCCAGTGTGTGGGGGTGGGGAGACGGGGGGGGCGTTTTTTGTGTAAATTAGACCCCGAAGGAGTTTACCTCCCTCGGGGTTTCGTGTATAATAGATAATTAAATCTATCTATTTTTGGAGGGAACCATCATGGTAGGTGCCCTTTTGCAGAAAGTCTTCGGTTCCAAGAACGAGAGGGAACTGAAGCGAATGATTCCCGTAGTTGAAGAGATCATCTCCTTCGAGTCGCAAATGATGAAGCTCTCGGACGAGGAGCTTCGGGCCAAGACCGAGGAATTCAAACGCAGGCTCGATGAGGGTTGGGAGCTTGACGATCTCATCCCCGAGGCGTTCGCCGTTGTGAGGGAGGCGTCCAGGAGGACCATCGGCCTCCGCCACTTCGATGTGCAGCTGATCGGAGGCATAGTCCTCCACGAAGGTAAGATTGCAGAAATGAAGACCGGAGAGGGGAAGACGCTGGTCGCAACCCTCCCCGCATACCTCAATGCACTGACCGGAAAGGGCGTTTCAATAGTAACGGTTAACGATTATCTGGCGAAAAGGGACAGAAACTGGATGGGGAAGATCTTCGAGTTTCTGGGACTTAAGGTAGGAGTCATCCTACACGATATGGACGACGCCGAGAGAAAAGAGGCCTACGCATCCGATATTGTCTACGGAACAAATAACGAGTACGGCTTTGACTATCTCAGAGACAACATGAAATACAACATCGAGGACTACGTCCAGCGGGAACCCAACTTTGCCATCGTCGACGAGGTGGACTCGATATTAATCGATGAGGCAAGGACGCCCCTGATCATTTCGAGTCAGGTCGAGAGGGACCAGCATCAGTATGACCAGCTAAGGCCACTTATACAAAAACTCGTCTCCCAACAGAAAGAATTGGTGGGCCGTCTTTTCACACAGGCGATGGATTCCTCGAAGGAAGGGGAAGAAGAAAAGATGATTGCCAATATGATACGGGTGGAGAAGGGTGATCCGAAAAACAAGCGCCTCCTAAAATATCTTGCGGACAATAAGGATGTCAAGAGGGACATGATTCGCTGGGAGAGCATCTATTCAAGGGATAAGATGACAAGTGAATTGGAGGAGGGGCTGCTCTATATATTTTCCGACAAGGAACACAACGTCTCCTTCACCGAGGAGGGCCAATCCATTATAAGGTCTTCTCTGGGCGAGCTTTTTGATATCGGCGATATCAACGAAGAATATATCAAGATAGAACAGGACGAAAGCCTGTCTGTTTCTGAGAAGGAGGAGAGAAAGAGGAAGGTCGGGATGGAATTCGAGGACAAGACCGAGAAGATCCATAATCTCTCCCAGCTCCTCAAGGCATATACGCTCTTTGAAAATGATGTGGACTATGTTGTGCACAACGGTGAGGTGATAATTGTCGACCAGTTCACCGGCAGGATGATGCCGGGCCGACGCTACAGCGACGGTCTCCACCAGGCCCTCGAGGCCAAGGAGAACGTCACAATAGCCAAGGCGACGAGGACGGTGGCGACCGTGACCCTCCAGAACTATTTCAGGATGTTTGATAAGCTTTCCGGGATGACGGGTACGGCCGACACAGAGGCCGAAGAATTCAACAAGGTCTACGGCCTTGAGGTGTTGGTGATACCAACCAACAAGACGCTTAGGAGGGCGGAATACTCCGATCTGATATACAAGACCGAAAACGGCAAGTTCCTGGCCGTGGCCGATAAGATTTTTGAGCTTAATAAAGAGGGTAGGCCGGTTCTCGTGGGAACCACATCGATTGAGAAATCGGAGAAGCTCTCCCGTCTCCTCAAGATGAGAAAGATCACACATCAGGTGCTCAATGCCAAACAACACGCCCATGAGGCGGAGATAGTCTCCTTGGCGGGACAAAACGGGGCGGTCACCATAGCCACAAATATGGCAGGGAGGGGAACCGATATCGTACTCGGAGAAGAGGTGCCGGGCTTTGGCGGGCTCCACATAATCGGGACCGAGAGGCACGAGAGCAGGAGGATCGATAACCAGCTCAGGGGACGTTCAGGAAGGCAGGGAGATCCCGGCTCCTCCCAGTTCTACCTCTCGCTCGAAGATGACCTCTTGAGGATATTCGGCGCAGACAGGATCATGTCTGTCATGAATCGCCTGGGGATGGAGGAGGGGGAGGCCATAGAGCATAATCTCCTCACTAAGGCCATAGAAACCGCCCAGAAGAAGGTAGAGGGAAATAACTTCTCCATCAGAAAAAACCTCCTCGAATATGATGATGTGATGAATAAACAGCGTGAGACCATCTACAGTCGGAGGAGGGAGATCCTGACCGATGAAGAAATCCGAGACGACATATTGGACATGATTGAGGATAAGGTCGACGAGATAGCGTTGACTTTCACCACTGACAAGGATTACCTCGAGGACTGGGATACCGTGGGGCTCACGGAATCGATAATGCGGTATTTCTCGATCGCCCTGGATTTTGGTTCACCCGAATTTGCCGAGATGACCGGTGACGAATTCAGAGACTGGCTCGCCGGCAAGGTCACCGATCTATACAAGGCAAAGGAGGAGCATATAGGCGCCCCTCTGATGAGGCACTTGGAGAAGATGATAATGCTCCAGACACTCGATCGGGCGTGGCGTGACCACCTCGAGGCGATGGATCAGCTCAAAGAGGGTATCGGTCTTCGTGCATACGGCCAGCGAAACCCGTTGATAGAGTACCAAAAAGAGGGTTATGACCTCTTTCAGGAGATGGGCGAAAATATAAAGGGAGAGGTATTGGCGAAGCTTTTCAGGGTACAGATTGCCAGGGATGACGAGGCCGAAAAAGGAATACCGGCGGAAAAGATCAATCTCATCCACAGGGCCTTTGACGGCTCTCTTGCTATGGCCCCGGATGAAGGTGAACAGATAAAGGCCCAACCCAATGCTCCCGAGACGAGACCGCCCGGGGAGAAACGAAAACCCATTGTCCGAGATAGTGCCAAGGTCGGGAGGAACGATCCGTGCCCCTGCGGCAGCGGGAAGAAATACAAGAAATGCTGCGGTAGGACAGAGGCGGTAGGTTAATATGGATTTTAGAGCATCTGATTTCGTTTGCCCAAATTTTCGGGCGGCGGGGGTGGCTTGTGGCATAAAGGGGGACAAAGCCCTCGACCTCGCACTGATCGTGTCGGATAATCCGACAAATGCGGCGGCCGTCTTCACGAAAAATCGCGTCAAAGCCGCCCCGGTGATTCTGGCAATGAGGAGGATAGATGAGACCTCCCCGAGGGCGGTATTGCTAAACAGCGGGAACGCCAACGCATGCACCGGAAAAGAGGGTATCGGAGACGCCGAAGCCGTTACAGGAAAAGCAGCGGAAATTCTTGGGATATCTGATGGTGAGGTCATCCCCGCATCGACCGGGGTGATAGGGGCGAGGCTACCTGTTGATAAGATAAAGGTTTCGATAAAAGATCTATGTTACGCCCTTTCGCCCGATGGCTTTCTCGACGCCGCAAGGGCCATTATGACTACCGATACCTTCCCAAAGCTCGCAAAAAGGAAATTTCAGATCGGGGGGAAAGAATGTACACTCCTCGGTATCGCGAAGGGGGCGGGGATGATCTGCCCCGATATGGCGACTATGCTCGCTGTCGCCGTAACCGATGCCCCAACAAAAGGGGCTTTTTTGAAAAATGCGCTCAAAGATGCGGTCGATTCCTCATTTAACGCGATAACGATAGACGGCGATATGAGCACAAACGACATGGTCCTCCTCATTTCGAGTCCAAACCGAAATGAAGTGAAGGGAGGAATGAACTCCGAGGGCGAGGCGGTCTTTTTTGAAAACCTGAGAGATCTCCTTGGTGAACTCGCGGAGATGATCGTAAAAGACGGGGAGGGTGCCACAAAATTCGTGAGGGTAACCGTAAAGGGCGCCCCGGATAAAGGCCTCGCCAAGGGGACGGCACTGAAGGTTGCCAATTCCCCCCTCGTCAAGACCGCATTTTTCGGCCAAGACCCAAACTGGGGGAGGATTATGGCGAAGGTCGGATGTGTCGAAGGTGATTTCGACCCCCAGATCGTGGACATCTCGATCGGTGATGTCCCCTTGGTGTTGAACGGGAAGAGCACAGGTAATTCCAACGAGGAGAGGGCAAAAGTCCTCATGGGGCAGCCGGAGTTTTCGATCAATATCGACCTCAAGGCGGGAGATTCGTCATTTACCGTGCTTACCTCCGACCTGTCTTTGGATTATGTAAAGATTAACGCGGAATACAGAAGTTAGAAAAATGAAATATCTACTTAGAGCCATCCGTGCCCCGTTTTTGACGGCGACCCTCGTCCCCGTGCTCGTGGGGGCGGCGGACGCAGCCAGAAAGGGCTTTTTCGACATATTTCTTTTCGTCCTCATCCTTTTCGGGGCCGCCTTTTTTCACATGGCCGCCAATGTCCTAAACGACTACTTCGATTACAGGGGCGGTACCGACAACATCAATAAATACCATAATCCATTCTCCGGAGGATCCAGGCTCATTCAGGATGGGATCTATTCGCCGAAAAAAACCCTCATCCTCGGCCTATCTTGCCTGATCTTGGGGATAGCCATCGGCATTTACCTCGTGATCCTCACCGATCCATTCCTCTTAGTCTTCGGGGTGACGGGAACGATTCTCGTCCTGATCTATTCAGTGGACCGCATCGGTCTTGCATATATTGGGAGAGGCCTGGGTGAGCTTACGGTCGCGGCGGCCTTCGGGCCACTTATGGTGCTCGGAACCTACTATGTCATGGCGGGGGGGCTGGCCCTCTCGGCTGTTTACCTCTCGATCCCGGTCGCCCTCCTTATAGCACTCGTCCTTCTGGTAAACGGATATCCCGACTTTGACGCAGATAAAAAGACCAAAAAATATACCGTGGTCGTCAGCTTCGGGAGGGAGAAGACGAGATATATATACGCCGCATTGATGCTGGCGGTGTTTCTTTTGGTGATCGTCGGCGTCTCCTTTGGGATCATCCCGCCCTTGGCGCTTGCCTCTCTCCTGATGTTGCCGGTGGCCTTAGTCGCGATAAAAAAACTTTTTTTGCTTTATAAAGACCCTGTGGGTGTTGTTGCGGTATGCGGGATGACGGTATCTATCCATCTCTTTACGGGACTACTCTTGGCGGCGGGGGTCTTTATATATGCATTCATATGAGTATTTTGATTTTTATATTGCATATTATTTAAATTTATGTTATAAAACCAAATTTGCGTAAAAAACACACGTCCAGAGAGAGGGGCGGGGTGGTGGTCCGGTGCTAAGGGTTGGGGCGGTATTGGAATATTGTGGGGATGGATAGGGTTGAGGGTATTCGGGCTCCCTGGCCCCTTTGGACGGAGGAAAAACCTGAAAGTGAGGGAAGTATGAGTTACATATCTATGAAGGAGCTTTTGGAGGCAGGCGTTCACTTCGGACACCAGACGAAGAGGTGGAACCCGAAGATGAAGCAGTATATCTACGGGGCGAGAAACGGCATCTACATCATAGACCTTCAAAAAACCATCAAACTATTCGATAATGCCTATGAGTTTGTCAGGAGTCTGGCGGCCGAAGGGGGGGCGGTGCTTTTCGTTGGCACCAAGAGACAGGCGCAGGAGGCCATCTCAGAAGAGGCTGAGCGATCCGGGATGCACTACGTCAACGGAAGATGGCTCGGCGGGACGATAACGAACTTCGTTACGATAAAGAAGAGCCTTGACCGCCTCAAAAAACTCGAGGCGCTTCTCGCCGACAAGTCGGTGGAATCGCTTTCGAAAAAGGAAATTTTAAACATAACCCGCCAGAAAGAAAAGCTCGCCAAAAACCTCGGAGGGATCAAGGACATGGATAGGATCCCCGACTGCATCTTTGTCGTAGACCCGAAAAAGGAAAGGATAGCAGTAAACGAGGCCAACAACCTCAATATCCCTGTTGTCGCCGTTATCGATACCAACTGTGACCCCGACCCGATAGACTACGTGATCCCCGGAAACGATGACGCAATTCGCGCGATACGTCTCTTTTCATCGAAGCTTGCGGACGCGATCCTCGAAGGGAAGAAGATAAAGGGCGAGAAGATGAAGGCTAAAGATGAAGGCAAAGATGAGG
>CAZDOD010000004.1:14507-40368 GCA_964506935.1 uncultured Thermodesulfobacteriota bacterium
GGCAAAGATGAGGTAAAAGTGGATTTGGGCCAAACCGAAAAAGAAATAGAGGTTGAAGGTGAACCTAAATCTTCGGAGCCTGAAAAAGGTTCTAAAGATAAAGGCGAACAAAAACTGGATGAAGCCAAACCTGATTAAATTTGCTGCTATTGAGGTTTTAGGAGGAGAAGATGGAGATTAATGCTCAGATGGTAAAAGAGCTGAGGGATAAAACGGGAGCCGGCATGATGGACTGCAAGAGCGCACTTGCCGAGGCGGGAGGGAATTCGGAGAAGGCTATAGAGCTTTTACGCAAGAAAGGGCTCTCCCGTGCGGCGAAAAGGGCCGGCAGGGCCGCCAATGAGGGTGCTGTGGGTTCTTACATCCATATGGGGGGGAAGATAGGGGTCCTCGTTGAGGTAAACTGCGAATCTGATTTCGTGGCGAAGAATGAGGATTTTCAGACTTTCGTAAAAGACATCGCGATGCATATCGCCGCCTCGAGCCCCCAATATCTTGAGGAGGAAGATGTACCCGAAGAGGTCCTTGAGAAGGAGAGGGAGATTTACAGGGCACAGGCAATAGATGAGGGTAAACCCGAGAAGATCCTGGATAAGATTGTTGAGGGGAAACTAAAAAAGTTCTACACCGAGGTCTGCCTTTTGGACCAGCCTTATGTTAAGGATATGGATATAGATGTCAGGGGATATCTCAACAACACCATAGCAAAGATCGGGGAAAATATCATAATCAGGCGGTTTGTCCGCTTTCAGTTGGGGGAAGGTTTGGAGTAAGAAGGAAGAGATCTATATTAACAGGAGGTCTTCCGATTACCAAATCAATATATAAGCGGGTTCTACTGAAGCTCTCAGGTGAGGCCTTGGCCGGTTCCGAGGGATTCGGCTTGTCGGCGGGTGCGATCAATTACATCACAAATGAAATAAAAGAGGCGACAAAGACCAGGGTGCAGATGGCCCTTGTCATAGGTGGTGGAAACATATTCAGGGGCGTTTCCGACAACGCCCGCGGCATGGACAGGACTACCGCCGATTATATGGGCATGCTTGCCACGGTGATCAATGCGCTTGCCATCCAGAACAGTCTCGAAAAAGAGGGGCTCGATACCAGGGTACAAACGGCGATAGAGATGAGGACGGTTGCGGAACCGTATATACGGCGAAGGGCGGTCAGGCATCTTGAAAAGGGGAGGACGGTGATATTCGCTGGAGGGACGGGGAACCCTTATTTCTCTACCGATACTGCTGCGGCGCTCAGGGCCATGGAGATAGGTGCCGACGTCATCCTCAAGGCCACAAAGGTCGACGGTATCTATGACAAAGACCCGATGCTCTTTTCCGATGTAAAGAAATTTGACGAGATGACATACATCGATGTCCTAAAAATGGGACTCAGAGTGATGGATTCGACGGCGCTCTCCCTGTGTATGGATAATAACCTCCCGATTGTCGTCTTCAATCTCCTCTCCGCCGGCAATACAAGGAGAGTGATTTCGGGTCAAAAGATAGGAACATTAGTTAGGGGTGAAAAATGATAGAAGATGTTCTCGAAGATTTAAAGACTAATATGGAGAAATCTATTGGATCATTTATAAACGAACTCAAAAAAGTGAGAACGGGAAGGGCTTCCACATCGCTCTTGGATTCTGTAAAGGTCGATTACTACGGCACTCCCACTCCACTCAATCAATTGGCGACGGTCTCGGCTCCGGAGAACCGGCTCATAACTATTCAAGCATGGGACGCAAATTCGATCGTCGAGATCGAGAAGTCCATTCTTAAGTCTGATCTGGGTCTCACCCCCCAGAACGACGGCAAGATCATCAGGCTCACCATCCCGAGTCTCACGGAGGAGAGGAGAATAGAGCTCGTAAAGAAGATAAAAAAAATCAGCGAGGACTACAAGGTCGCCATTAGGAACCAGAGACGGGATGCCAATGACCTCCTCAAGGAGATGAAAAAGGAAAAAGAGATATCCGAGGACGATTTCTTTCGCGTTCAGGAGAAGGTTCAGGAGATAACCGACGATTACGTAAAGAAAACCGAAGAAATCCTCGTCGAAAAGGAAAAGGAGATTATGGAGATTTGAGTACTTCTTTTGATATGATCAACAAAGAATCTCTCCCCCGCCATGTGGCCATAATCATGGACGGGAACGGTAGATGGGCAAGGGAGAGGAGACTCGACCGGATAGAGGGGCACAGGAAGGGGAGCAAGGTTGTAAGGATGGTTGTCGAGATCAGTCGAAAGATCGGGATAGAGGTGCTCACCCTTTATGCTTTTTCTGAGGAGAATTGGAATCGTCCGAAAAATGAGATATCGGCCCTTATGAAACTTTTGGCCGAGTATCTAAAAAAAGAGCTACCGAAGATGATGGAAGAAGATATCAGGCTCAATGCCATCGGAAAACTCGATTCCCTTCCGGACTTCGTCCAAAAAGTCTTGAGAGAGACGATCGCACAGACGAATAAGAACAAAAATATGATATTAAACCTTGCGCTATCCTACAGTGCTAGGGCCGAGATCATTAACGCAGCGAGGATTCTTGCAGGGTTGGCAAAAGAGGGAAAGATCACACCTTCCGATATCGACGAGGCGCTCTTTTCGAAATATCTTTATTCAAAAGACCTCCCCGACCCGGACCTCTTAATCCGCACCAGCGGAGAGATGAGGCTGTCAAACTTCCTCCTCTACCAGATTGCTTATACGGAATTATACATCACCAAGACCCACTGGCCCGATTTTTCAAAAGAAGAATATTTCAAGGCCTTATATGATTACTCTTCGAGGGAGCGTCGCTTCGGTCTGACGAGCGAGCAGTTACAGGGAAAGATGTAGCAGATTAAAAAGTATGGTTCTTTTGAGAAAAACGTATCTTTGGATATATATGTTTTTTGATCTTTTGGAGATAAAGTATGCTTATTAAACGTCTTCTCACTGCCCTTGTGGCGGTTCCACTCATTATCTTTATTATCCTGTTTTTTAAGACTGTTGGCGTCCTTTTCATCATATCGCTTGTTGTCGTAGTTTCGCTTTATGAGTATTTTTCTTTTTTGTATCATGACAAAATCAATATACAGATCATTGCTCACATCCTGCTGGGGCTGATGTTCCCCTTAGCCTTTTTTTTCGGATTTCCCGATCTGGTACTCCCGGTCATCGCCTTCGTCTTCATCCTGGTCATGGCCTTCTCACTCTTTCAGGTCACAGATCCCAAAAAGAAGGCCGAAAATCTCTTTATCAGGGTCTTTGGCATCTTTTACGTCGCATTTCTCCTCTCTTTCCTGATACCTATCAGCGAACTTGATTTAGGGGTGAAGTGGGTGATCTTGGCTATCGCTGTGAACTTCATGACCGACGCTGGTGGATACTTCGCCGGTCGGCTATTTGGAAGACACAAGCTTCATCCCGTTGTAAGCCCAAAGAAGACGGTCGAGGGGTCGGTGGGCGGTGTTTTAATTTGCATCATCTCAATCCTTTTATGTAAGTACATATTCTTTAACGAACTGGGGTATTTGGATGTCCTGGCCGTTGGTTTCGGGGGATCGGTCCTCGCCATCCTCGGTGACCTGGTGGAATCGCTGATAAAGAGGGGATTTGCCGTCAAAGACGCCGGCGGGCTTCTCCCAGGCCACGGGGGATTTCTCGACAGAATAGATTCATTCGTTTTTACTCTCCCATATATTTACTATTACGCCGCAGTAATCTATAATAAGATATGAAGCGTGTCGCAATCTTGGGGTCCACCGGCTCTATAGGAGTTCAGGCCCTGAGTATTATCGGCGAGAATCCCGACAGGTTTGAAGTCGTCTCGCTCTCCGCAGATAAAAATTTCTCGCTCGTGGCCGAACAGGCCCAAAGGTTTCGACCTAAGGTCGTTGCAATGGCCGATGAGGGGGCAGCCGAGAGACTCAAAGGAGTTGTGAGTGATGTCTCGGTCTTGGCGGGTGATGATGGTGTCAGGGACGCGGCCACTGAATCAGGGGCCGATATCCTGCTTTCATGTGCTGTGGGGGCAAAGGGACTCATCCCCACGATCTCGGCTATTGATAGGGGGATCGATATAGCCCTTGCCAACAAGGAATCATTGGTTGCCGCGGGCGGGATTGTGATGGCAAGGGCGAAGGAAAAGGGAGTAAATATAATACCGGTCGACAGCGAGCACAGCGCAATTTTTCAGGCCATAAAGGGTCACGATTACGACAGGGGTATTTATGTAAAGAGGCTGATACTTACGGCCTCGGGCGGGCCCTTTTGGGGAAGAGACAAAAAAACCCTGACTCATGTGACCCCAGAGGAGGCCGCCAGACATCCGAGGTGGAAAATGGGGAAAAAGATCAGCGTCGATTCCGCAACCATGATGAATAAGGCCCTCGAGGTAATAGAGGCAAGAATGCTTTTTGATATCCCAGAAGACAGGATAGACGTCATCATACACCCCCAGAGCATCGTCCACTCGATGGTGGAATATATCGACGGCTCCATCATCGCCCAGCTCGGAACTACCGATATGAGGATACCGATAGCATATGCCCTGTCTTTTCCCGAGAGGATTAAAAATCCCGTCCCGCCGCTTGACCTCGCAATGCTATCCGAGGCTGGCGCGGGGCTCACGTTTTTTGCCCCCGATTTCGAGCGATTTCCCGCCCTATCCCTTGCGTATGATGCATTAAAAGCGGGGGGGACGATGCCGGCGGTGATGTCTGCCGCAAATGAGTCGGCGGTCGAGATGTTCTTAGGTAAAAAAATAGGTTTTTTAGATATAGTGGACGCAGTATCCGAGGTGATGCTTCGCCATAAGAGTATAACAAATCCCGACCTCGAGGAGATACTGAAAGCCGATCTCTGGGCGAGGGAGGAGACAGAAAAGGTGGTATTAGAAAAATGACAGTAGTCTATTTTATAGTTGTTTTGGGTATCCTGATTTTCGTACATGAGCTCGGTCATTTTTTGGCTGCGAAGGGCCTGGGTGTAAGAGTCCTAAAATTCTCCCTCGGATTCGGGCCGAAGGTTATCGGAAAGAAGATAGGGGATACCGATTATATGCTCTCCGCCCTCCCGCTTGGGGGGTATGTAAAGATGCTGGGGGACAACCTCGAAGAGGAGATCCCTGAAGACGAGAAACCCTATTCCTTCCTCTCCCAGAAAAATTGGAAGAAGATATTAATCGTCGGGGCGGGCCCGTTCTTTAACCTCATCTTCGCCGCGCTGGTCCTGTGGATGGTCTTCATGTTGGGAGTTCCTGTACCCGATGCCGTGGTGGGGGATCTCAAAGAGGGGTATCCGGCGATTGAAGCGGGGATGATGACTGGTGACAAGATTATTTCTGTAGATGGCGAAAATGTAGGCGATTGGAGTGAAATGGCCGAGATAATCATGTCGTCTGGGGGGAGGGAGTTGGAGATAAAGGCGAAAAGGGGGGATGAGGAGCTGGTATTTTTCGTAACGCCGATTTTGGGGGAGGGCTTAAGCGAGGTACTCACTCCGAAACAGCAATATATGATAGGTATTACACAATCGGGAAACTATCATACCGTCAAGAGGGGGCCGATTTCGGCCCTGTTTGAGGGGACAAAAAGAACGGGATACTATACCTATCTCACGTTTGTGATCATCGGGAAGATGTTTACAGGTGAGGTGGCCCTTGAAAATCTCGGCGGGCCCATACTAATTGCCCAGGTTGCGGGGAGTGCCGCAAGACAGGGTCTGGTTTCATTTCTCGGTTTTCTGGCCTTGATAAGCATCAACCTTGCGATCCTTAACCTCCTTCCGGTGCCCGTCCTCGATGGGGGCCATCTCCTATTTTTTGCGATTGAGGCGACAATCAAAAGACCGATCAACATTAGGATCAAAGAGGTGGCCCTCCAGATAGGTCTCGCACTACTCGTCATCCTTATGATCATGGCCTTTTACTTCGACATATCAAGGCTCATAAATCTAGGATGATATATCATGATCGTGCTCGGTATCGATACCGCCACCCCAAGGGCGGGCATTGCGGTGGTGAGGGGTAAAAACACTCTCGCATCTCTCTTCACCGATGGGGATAAAACCCATTCCGAAACCCTACTCGTATCGCTCGTTTCCCTTATTGGTAAAGCAGGGATAACTCTGGGTGATGTCGATCTCCTGGCGCTCGGCCTCGGCCCAGGGGCGTTTACGGCGCTCAGGGTGGGTGTCACCACCGTTAAGGCATTATCATATGGTTTGGCCGTCCCCGTTGTGGGGATTTCCACTCTTGACGTCTTGGCGAGGGGCGTAATGGAATATGAGGGTGGATATAAAGGCTTGGTGGCACCGGTAATCGACGCAAGGAAAGGTGAGGTCTATACGGCGCTTTTTAGGACAGATGGAAATGGCGATATAGGGAAAATCGGCGACTATCTAAACCTTACACCAGAGGAGCTCTTTAGTTCGATCGAGTCTGATATTCTCGTTTTGGGGAACGGCGTATCGGTTTTGGGAGACGATTTAAAGAAAAATATAAAGATTGCACCCAAAAAATTTTGGGATCCCAACCCGTCCGTCCTCTCATTTATGGCGATAGATAAATTTATGGAAAGCGGCGGTGACGACCCTTCCACTATCACGCCTCTATATGTTAGGAGGTCGGATGCCGAGATGAATCGAGATAGGAATGTCTGTGACTTTCGGAAACTTATTTATTGACAACTTTTTTTTTATCCAATAAAATCAATAGATTGTATGTAAATCGAAAAGGAATGATAAAATGACAAAGGAAATGGAAGACGAATTGAAGAAGAAACTTATGGAAGAGGATCCCGATTTCAGGCAGCTGATGGAAGAACATATAGAGTTTGAAAATAAACTCGAAGAATACAACAAAAAGGCCTACCTCACACCCGATGAGGAGACAGAGAGGAAGAAGATTCAGAAGCTGAAGCTCATGGGAAAAGACAAGATGGAGTTAATCCTGTCGAATTTAAGGAGGGGAAAGTAGTCTGACTTGAAATTATCCTGAGAGATCGTATCTATTATGATTAAAGAGGGCACAGAGATATTCTTCGAAACGCTTTTGGATGAGGGGGTGGATACCATCTTCGGCTATCCCGGCGGCGCCGTACTGAATCTGTATCACAAGATGCCGGAATATCCGATTCGGCATATCCTTGTGCGCCACGAGCAGGCGGCTGTGCATGCCGCGGACGGCTATGCCCGTGCAACCGGAAAGGTCGGTGTGGTACTTGTGACATCTGGCCCAGGGGCGACAAACACGGTGACCGGCATCGCAACGGCGGATATGGATTCGATACCCGTGGTGGTTTTTTCCGGACAGGTCCCAACCATGCTGATAGGAAACGATGCGTTTCAGGAAGCCGATACGGTCGGCATCACGCGTCCCTGTACAAAACATAATTTTCTGGTCAAAAATACCACCGATCTCGGAAGGATAGTCAAGGAGGCATTTCATATCGCAAGGACCGGGAGGCCCGGGCCGGTATTGGTAGACCTCCCGCGAGATGTCGTATCGGACTCGATTGATTATGAACCGATAAAAAAGGTTGATATACGGAGTTATAATTTTAATGTCAAATGCGACATAAATAGTGTAAAGAGGGCTTTTTTTGCGATACGCGAGGCCAAGAGGCCGGTACTCTATACCGGCGGGGGGGTCATAAGCTCCTCGGCCGCAAAGGAGCTCACAAAACTTGCGGAACTCATGAAGATCCCCGTTACGTCTTCGCTGATGGGATTGGGGGGATTCCCCGGATCCCACCCGCTTTTTCTGGGGATGCTGGGGATGCACGGGACATATCAGGCCAATATGGCGGTTACGAACTCCGACCTCCTTATCGCCGTCGGGGCGCGCTTTGACGACCGCGTCACTGGGAAGGTGGACGAGTTCGCCCCTCTGGCGAAAATCATCCATATTGATATAGATCCCACATCGATCAGCAAAAACATCATCGTCGATATCCCTATAGTCGGGGATGTCAAAGACGCCATAAAAAAATTACTGGAGCTTAACCGTAAGGATAAGACCGACTGGAATAAATTGAGGGGAAGATGGCTTCTCCAGATAAAGGATTGGATGCTGACCCACCCCCTTGAGTATAAACAGGAAAGCGAGATAAAACCCCAGTACGTCGTGGAATCGATATATAAGGTTACAGGCGGTGACGCGATAATCTCAACCGAGGTCGGTCAGAATCAGATGTGGACAGCCCAGTTCTTCAAATTCGATAAGCCTCGGACGCTTTTGACGTCGGGCGGTCTCGGCACTATGGGTTACGGTTTTCCCGCCGCCATCGGGGCACAGGTGGCCTTCCCGAAAAGGCTCGTCTTCGATATCGCGGGTGACGGGAGCATCCAGATGAACATCCAGGAATTGGCGACGGCGGTCCAGCATAAACTCCCGGTTAAGGTCGCCATCATAAACAACGGGTATCTTGGGATGGTAAGGCAGTGGCAGGAGCTCTTCTATGAGGAGAGATACTCCCATACAAAGATGGAGTACGCACCCGATTTTGTGAAGCTCGCCCATGCCTATGGGGCCGAAGGCATCAGGGTCGAAAGGCCCGAAGAGGTCATCCCGGCGATTGAGAAGGCGATCAAGATAGACAACACGGTTCTTTTGGATTTCGTTGTGAGCAGTGAAGAAAACGTTTATCCGATGGTTCCGGTAGGTTCATCGATTGATAAGATGCTCTTGGTGTGATGGATATAAGGGTGGGTTTTTTAGAAACGGAGAGAGGAGATTAGGGATTCAATTCATTTGGTTAATTGGATGAAATAGTGAAATAAAAAAAGATTTTAATGTTCCTCATGGGGGTTGTTATGGAGATATACTACGATAAGGATGCGGATATAAACAAGATAAAGAAGATGAAGGTGGCGATCATCGGCTTCGGCTCACAGGGTCATGCCCATGCACTGAACTTGAGAGATTCGGGCGTCGAGGTGGGGGTCGGACTCCGTGACGGGAGCAAGAGCAAAAAGAAGGCCGAGGACGCAAAGCTCGTTGTTATGAAGCCTTCCGATGCCGCGTCGTGGGGAGACATCGTGATGATCCTCGCCCCCGACGAGACCCAGGCCGATATCTACAAGGGCGAGATCGCCCCTTCTATGAAGGCCGGAAGTTATCTCGCCTTCGCCCACGGTTTCAACATCCACTACGGCCAGGTCGTGCCCCCATCCGATGTAAACGTATTTATGGTTGCACCGAAAGCACCGGGCCACATGGTGCGCTACGAGTTCTCCGAGGGGAGGGGTGTTCCGATGCTCTTTGCGATCTACAGGGACAGCTCGGGCGACACATGGGATGTAGCCCTGGCATACGGCTCGGCCATAGGTGGCGGGAGGGCCGGGATGATCGAGACGACCTTCGCCGACGAGACCGAGACCGATCTCTTCGGTGAACAGGCAGTCCTGTGCGGCGGCGTGACCCGACTCGTTATGTCGGGATTCGAGATCCTCGTCGAGGCGGGGTATCCGCCGGAACTGGCGTACTTCGAATGTCTCCATGAGCTAAAGCTGATCGTTGACCTCATTTACGAAGGTGGTATCTCAAACATGAGATACTCAGTGAGCAACACTGCCCAGTATGGTGACCTGACCCGCGGCCCGAGGATCATCACCGAGGAGACCAAAAAGGAGATGCGAAATATCCTTGGTGAAATAAGGGACGGTAGCTTCGCCAAGGAGTGGATCCTCGAAAACAGGGTGAACCGCCCGGTATTTAATGCCCTGACCAAAAAGGATGAGGAGCACCTGATCGAAAAGGTCGGCCCGAAGCTCCGCGGCATGATGAGCTGGCTCGAAAAAGGCAAAAAGGTCGACAGGGAAAAGAATTAGAGATGAGAAATCAAAATAATATAATAGTCAGTGAGGGGATACCCTTTGTTCTGACGGCGTTTTTGATCACGGTCGTGGTCGCAGTCCTTTTATTCTATTATGCCCCGAAGATAGTGATCTACGTGACCATCGTTTTTTTGGCTTTGACTATTTTCGTTACGGCCTTTTTCAGAAATCCAAATAGAGTTATCCCACGGGATCCGAAAGCCGTCGTCTCACCCGCCGACGGGAGGGTGGTTGATGTCAGAGAGATTTATGAGAACAATTTCCTCAAAGAAGATGTCATAAAGATAAGTGTCTTTATGTCGGTCTTTAACGTTCACGTGAACCGTGTGCCCATGGATGGAAGGGTGGTTAAGGTCTCATATTTTCCCGGTAAATTTTTTGTCGCAAGCCTGGATAAGGCGTCTTCTGAAAATGAACAGAACAGGATAGTCATAGAAAACGATAGCGGCACAAAGATACTTGTGGTTCAGATCGCCGGTATAGTTGCCAGAAGGATTGTAAGCTACGTAAAAGAGGGGGATGTCTTGAAGAAGGGGCTCCGGTTCGGGCTAATCAGATTCGGTTCCCGCCTCGATCTCTATCTGCCGAAGGGTACAGTGGTAAGAGTCAGTGTCGGGGATAAGGTCAAGGGGGGCGAATCGATTATGGGGGTTTTACCATGAGAGAGAAAAGGAGAAAGTCAAAAGAGAGGAGGACATCGAGGATCAGGAGGGATGATCTAAAAAAGGGCATTTATATACTTCCGAATCTTATTACCACGCTGTCGTTGTTTTCCGGGTTTTTCTCGATAATTTCTTCGATCGCCGGTAAATATGAGCAGGCCGCATGGGCGATCTTCGTCGCCGCCTTTTTCGACGGGATCGACGGCAAGGTGGCCCGCCTCACCAAGACCGAAAGCGAGTTCGGCGTCCAGTACGACTCCCTATCAGACCTCGTTTCCTTCGGGGTCGCCCCTGCAATACTGTTATTTTTATGGGCGCTGGCCCCGTTCGCCAGGCTTGGTTGGCTCGGCTCGGCCCTGTATGTAATATGTGCCGCGCTCCGGCTTGCAAGGTTCAATGTACAGATTACGACCGTCGAAAAGAGTGTGTTCAACGGCCTGCCATCTCCGGGCGCCGCAGTGATGCTTGCGGCTTCGGTCCTGTTTTTCGGAGAGATGAATTTTTCGCTCGAAGATTGGCAACCAGCTATACTTGTTATGGTCTATTTTATGGGTTTTCTTATGGTGTCAAACGTCAAATATTCAAGCTTCAAGGAACTGGACATAGCCAAGAGGAGGCCCTTTCATATCCTGTTTCTTCTTATTCTCATCGCCATCCTGATTGCGACAAGGCCCGAGATAATGATCTTTACGATCATCTCATTCTATGTGCTATCGGGACCCCTTTATATTCTGTATCGCGCTCTCACGAGGCGAAAGGGTACGGAAAAGCTGGAAGAGAAGAAGGCCGAGGGGATAGATTAAAAAACACGAAAAGTTTAATGAGTGTAATATATGAGCGGGAGAGTTATAATCTTTGACACCACGCTCCGGGACGGTGAACAATCACCCGGCGCGAGCATGAACACCGAGGAGAAGGTAACGGTGGCGAGGCAGCTCGAGAGGCTCGGAGTCGATGTTATCGAGGCGGGATTTCCGGTTTCGAGTCCCGGTGATTTCAACGCGGTAAAAAGGATATCTGAGACCGTCGAGAAGCCGATCGTTGTGGCCCTGGCGAGGGCGAAGATCAAGGACATAGATGTCGCCTATGACGCCGTAAAGGATGCAAAGAGGCCCAGGATACATACCTTTATCTCCACATCAGATATCCATCTAAAGTACCAGCTCAAAAAGTCGCGAGACGAGGTTCTGAAGATTGCCGAGGCCTCCGTAAAAAGGGCGCGCTCCCTTTGCGATGACGTAGAGTTCTCGGCAATGGACGCAACGAGGAGCGATCTCGGTTACTTGGCTGATGTTGTCGCCGCCGCGGTTCGTGCGGGGGCAAAGACCGTAAACATCCCCGATACCGTGGGCTATACGGTTCCGGATGAGTATGTAAAGATCATCACCTATCTTATGGAAAACGTCCCAAATATCTCTGATACCGTGGTATCGGTACACTGCCACAACGATCTCGGCCTTGCGGTGGCGAACTCGATCGCCGCTGTCAACTGCGGGGCGAGACAGGTTGAGTGCACAATAAACGGGATCGGGGAGCGGGCGGGCAACACCTCGCTCGAGGAATTCGTGATGGCCCTGAACGTGAGGAGGGATCAATTCGGTCTCGATACAAATATCAACACCGAGCTCATCTATCCGACGAGCCGCATGGTCAGCGCCATCACCGGCATCACCGTCCAACCCAACAAGGCGGTCGTGGGGGCAAACGCCTTCTCTCACGAGTCGGGGATACATCAAGACGGGCTACTTAAGGAAAAAACTACCTACGAAATAATGACCCCCGAGAGCATAGGCTATACACAGACCAAGCTTGTATTAGGAAAGCACTCGGGCCGTCACGCCTTCAAAGAAAGGGTCAAGAGACTCGGCTACGACCTGAATGACCAGGAGGTAGAGAAGGCGTTTAAGGGCTTCAAGAAGCTCTGTGACAAAAAAAAGGAGGTCTACGACGAAGACATCGAGGCCCTGATAGCCGAGGAAATCCTGAGGATCCCAGACCGCTATCGCCTGATGTTTCTCTCGATCTCTTCCGGGACGGAAACCGTCCCCACGGCTACCGTAACGCTCTCGATAGACGGGAAAAAGAAGAGGTATGCGGATTTCGGGGACGGCCCCGTCGATGCCGTATATAAGACGATCTCAAAAATGGTCAAGACAAAATGCAAGCTATTGATGTATGAGGTCAAGTCGATAACCGGGGGGACGGATGCCCTGGGCGAGGTTACGGTGAGGCTCGAAGACGGGCCGCACCGATCCGTGGGTGCGGGATCGCACACAGATATCATCGTGGCGTCGGCCATGGCCTTCATCAATGCCCTAAACAAGATCGAGGGGAGAAAGAAAAAAGAGATAAAGGGGGCCCAGACCGTTTAGGGTCTGGCCTTTTGAAATAGCAGGAGTCGTTTGATGCCGATGACCATAACCGAAAAGATACTGGCGTCCCATGCGGGAAAGGACAGGGTATCGCCGGGAGACCTCATAATGGCGAAGGTCGACCTCGCCCTTGGAAATGACATAACGGCGCCGATAGCCATCGATGTTTTTTTCGATGCGGGGGGAAAAGAGGTATTCGATAAAGAAAAGGTAATACTTGTCTGCGACCATTTTGTCCCGAATAAGGATATCAAGAGCGCAAATCAGTGTAAGGCCGTCAGGGACTTCGGGGAGAGAATGGGGATCTCTCACCTTTATCACGGTGGGGATGCCGGAGTCGAGCACGCACTTCTCCCTGAGCTCGGTCTCGTCGCCAGTGGTGATTTGATCATCGGTGCCGACAGCCATACATGTACCTACGGTGGTCTGGGGGCGTTTGCGACGGGGGTCGGAAGCACCGATCTCGCCGCTGTAATGATGACGGGCGAGGTGTGGCTCAGAGTCCCCGAGTCGATGAAATTTGTTTATTCGGGGACGCCGAAAAAATGGGTGACGGCAAAGGACTATATACTATTCACCATCGGTGATATAGGGGTCGACGGTGCCCTGTATCGGGCGATGGAGTTTACGGGAGAGGCAATCTCCAACCTTTCGATCGAGGGGAGGCTCACGATGGCCAACATGGCGATCGAGGCAGGGGGGAAGAACGGCATCTTCGCCCCCGATGAGAAGACAAAAGAGTACCTGAAAGGTAAGACAAATAGAAAATCTACCGTTGTCGAAAGCGACAGAAACGCCGAATATTTCGAAGTTAGGGAATATGACGTAAGCGAGATGGAGCCGCAGGTGTCGCTCCCGCACCTTCCGTCCAACTCCGTGCCTGTATCTGAAGTGGGGGATGTCCCCATCGACCAGGTTGTTATCGGCTCATGCACCAACGGGAGGATCGAGGATTTGAGGCTCGCCGCCTCTATCCTAAAGGGGAGGAAGGCGAAAAAGGGGCTAAGGCTCATCGTCATCCCCGCAACTCCCAATATATATAGAGAGGCATTAAATGAGGGCCTCTTTGATATTTTTTTGGACGCCGGGGCGGTCATAGGCCCGCCCACGTGCGGCCCATGTCTCGGCGGGCATATGGGTGTCCTTGCGGAGGGTGAGCGGGCGGTTGCTACGACCAACAGGAATTTCTTGGGGAGGATGGGAGATCCAAAGAGCGAGGTATATCTCGCGAGCCCCGCGGTCGCTGCGGCGTCAGCAATAATCGGAAAGGTCGGTGGACCTAAGGAGCTCGGTTTGTGATTTACAAGGGTAAAGTACATAAATTCGGCGATGATATAGACACCGACGCAATAATACCGGCGAGGTATCTCAACACCTCCGATCATATGGAGCTCGCATCCCATGTCATGGAGGATTATGATCCAGGTTTTCGGGATCGTGTAAAATTGGGCGACATCATCGTCGCCGGGAAAAATTTCGGGTGCGGGTCTTCGAGGGAGCACGCCCCGGTGGCGCTCAAGGCATCGGGCATATCAGTTGTCATAGCCGAAAGCTTCGCCAGGATATTCTACAGGAACGCCTTTAATATGGGCCTTCCCATCCTCGAATCGTCTGATGCCTCACAAAGTATCGAAGATGGGGATGAGATAGAGGTCGATCTGGACACCGGCGATATCCGCCTCCCCAAGAGGAGCATGATATTCAAGTCCAAACCGATCCCCCCATTCATGGCGGAACTACTGTCCGATGGCGGACTTATACCTCACCTGAAAAAGAAATACACCGGTTAATATATGAAGGATTTTCGGATAGCCGTCCTCCCCGGCGATGGTGTCGGACGGGAGGTAACGATGGAGGCCCTAAAGGTTTTAGATGCGATTGGGAGAATCTTTGATATCCCGATGAGCTTTACCGAGTGTCCCGTTGGCGGCGTCGCAATTGACGAATATGGGGAGCCCCTTCCCCCTGAGACTTTTGATGCCGCAAAAAAATCCTCCGCCGTCCTGTTAGGGGCGGTGGGGGGGCCGAAATGGGACGATCTTGGAACCGATAGGCGGCCCGAGGCCGCCCTTTTAAGGCTCCGATCGGGGCTAGGGCTTTTTTGCAATCTGAGGCCCGTAACTGTCTTTCCAGAGCTTTTAAGTGCGTCGACGATAAAAGAGGATGTAATACGGGGGACTGACATCCTGGTGGTGAGAGAGCTTATCGGGGGCATCTACTTCGGGACGCCGAGAGGGATCTCGAAAAAGAATGGAGAAAGGGTGGGGATAAACACCCTCTCATATAAAGAGTCTGAGATAAGGCGCATCGCGAGGCTCGCCTTTGGGATCGCATCTGGGCGAAAAAAGAGGGTCACATCGGTAGACAAGGCCAACGTATTGGAGTCGATGGCGCTCTGGAGGGAGGTCGTAGGTGATACGGCGAAAGAATTTCCCGAAGTCAGGCTCGATCACATGTATGTGGACAACTGTGCAATGCAGCTTATCAGAAATCCAGGTGCGTTTGATACTATTTTGACAACAAATCTCTTTGGTGATATACTGAGCGACGAGGTGGCGATGATCGCGGGCTCCATAGGGATGCTCCCATCCGCAAGCATCGGCGAGGGGGGGGTAAAAGGAGGGGGAATGCGTAAAGGGCTCTATGAGCCGGTTCACGGGAGCGCTCCAGATATAGAGGGGAAGGGAATTGCGAATCCGATCGCCTCGATCCTGTCGGCCGCGATGATGCTGGAATATTCGTTTGGCGAAATTAGTGCCGCAAGGGTTATTGAGAGGGCGGTTGAAAAGGCCGTATCTGAGGGTTTGAGGACCAAGGATATCTTTAGTGGTGAGGGGAAAGAGGTTTCAACCCAAGAGATGGGTGATCATATAGCTGAAAATATATTACGTTAAAAGGAGTAGTTTTTTTAGGAAATGGCAAAGGATAAGAAATACAATGTCGCTGTAGCGGGCGCCACCGGCGCCGTGGGATGCGAGATGATCAGCATCCTCGAGTCGAGGAAATTTCCTGTTTCTGAATTAAGACTTTTAGCATCTGAGAGATCGAGGGGGAAGACCCTTACCTACTTTGATGAAGAGGTAAAGGTCGATACCCTCACGAAGGATTCCTTTTCGGGTGTGGATATAGCCCTCTTTTCCGCAGGGGCCGCTAGAAGCCTTGAATTCGCGCCCGCGGCCACCGAATCCGGAGCAGTTGTCGTCGATAACTCAAGCGCCTTCAGAATGGTGGATGATATCCCCCTTGTTGTGCCGGAGGTCAATCCCCAAGCCATCGCGGATTACAAAAAAAAAGGGGTCATCGCAAATCCAAACTGCTCCACCATTCAGATGGTGATGGTGTTAAAGCCCATCCATGACGCCGTTAAAATAAAGCGGGTGGTTGTCTCCACCTATCAGGCCGTGTCGGGTTCGGGACGTTCGGCAATAGAGGAACTCGCCGAACAGACCAAGGCGCTATTTGCCTTTAAAGCTTACGATGTAAAGGTCTATCCACACCGTATCGCCTTTAACTGTCTTCCCCATATCGACGCTTTTTTGGAAAACGGCTATACAAAAGAAGAGATGAAGATGGAAAATGAGACGAGGAAGATAATGGGGGATAAAAATATCGCCGTAACGTCCACGACCGTGAGGGTGCCCGTCTTTTACGGACACAGCGAGTCGGTGAATATCGAGACCGAAAAGAAGCTTTCGCCGTCCGAGGCGAAGGAAATACTCAAAAAGGCGCCGGGGGTCGTGGTGGTTGATGATCCGAAAAATAATCTCTATCCCTTGGCAATAGATGCGGCGGGAAAAGACGAGACCTTCGTCGGGAGGATTCGTGAGGACTTCTCGATAAAAAACGGCCTGAATATGTGGATCGTCTCCGATAATGTAAGGAAAGGGGCTGCACTCAATGCCGTTCAGATCGCAGAGTACCTTATTGAACATCACTTGTGATAGTCTATAATGTTTTACTCCGAACTCGCAAAAAAATATCTGGATCAATTCAAGAAGGGGATTCTGTCGAAAGAAGATCGATTAGAGCTGGCTAAAGGGATCATCTCCGATGGGACTCCCACCCCTTATGTCATTCTTGCGCGGCTCTTTATGGACGAGGATGAAGAGATAAGGAATGAAGCGAAGAAATCGATCCTCAGGCTCAAAGAAGAAGTCATAGTCAAGATAGCCTCCGATGAATCGACCCACCCCGACCTCCTCCTTTTTTTGGCCCAAAAATTCCATTCTTCCACCGCCATCGGCGTCTCCATTATAGGCAATAAGAACATCACCGAAGAGACCTTGTGGTTTCTACAGGGCAAGGGGGATGAAGGTGGTGGAACATCTAAAGATGTCTCTCCCCCCGAGATTACAGCCTATCCGATCGGAGATGAAAAAGATGTCCCACAGAAATCTCCCGATGATGATTATGAGGTGACGATTGAACTTGAAGATACCGAGATGGCAAAAGAGGATTTTAAAGCAAAAGAGACCTACTCGGAAGATGATATGGAGGTCACGATTGAGCTGGAGGAGGTGGATGGGGGTAAGGGGGATATCGAGCTCTCCATTGACAACGGCATATTAGAGAGAGGGAGTGTAACGGGTGACGAGAGGGACGTATTCTCTTCAACCGTCGACGAGATCGAGGAGAAATTTAGCGAGGTTTTCGATGTAGAGCCGACCATAATCGACGACAACACAACGAAGACATCCTTTGATTATGGGGAGTCCCTGAAATTTGAATCCGACTCTGAATTTATTGCTCCACCTGAACATGATATCGACACCGAAATCATCCCGGATGTCTTTCCTGATAAAAAAGAGCCGTCAAGGGCGACCAAAAAGAGCCTGGAGGGCGAGGTCGTAGTCGATCATGACCGAAAAGAGGTTTCCGTCGCCACTGAAAGATTTGTGACACGTCTTCCCCTCGGGAGGTATTTTTACAAGGTATCTCCATGGGAATTGGTCGAGCCTGTTATAAAAATGGCCATTCCGGTATTGATGGCCATATTAATCTTATTCGTCTTGTGGCTCTCGATTCCTCGGGCGTCATCTTTTGTCGAGGATTTCGAGAGTGGTATAAATCGCATTTTTGTGGGTATCAAGACCTCAGGTCTGAACCCAAAAATTAATAACCCATTTCCCGAAGACTTAACCATATCGACATGGAATATGGTAAAGGTCTCGAAAGATACGGAGTTTACGTCGGGAAGGCTTAAAAAAGATATAAAGGCCTTCCGGGATACATATGCTCGAGAGCTCTCTATAGATGATTTGAAAAAAAATATCGCGAAATCAGAAAAAGAAATATTACAAAATGATGACAGAATTAAAGAGATCGACAGTAAACTTTCGGAGCTTATTGAACAAAAGGATAAAGACTTTGCCTTGCTTTCGAACGAGCGTCTAAAATCCAATACGATAGAGATGATGTATCAGAAGGAGATCGGTGATTTCGAGAGGGGGTTTAGAAAAATTGAGAATAGGGTTAAACAGATTGAGACCGACCTTTCTGATGTAAAGGGAAGGATCGCCGAATTCGAGGCGTTGTATGGTAATGAGAGGACGAGCCCGGGACACGAGGCGAATAAAATAGAATTGGAGGAGCTGACCGAAGAGTACAATGAGATAAAGCCGGAATATGATGATCTGAGAGCTAATTATGAGAGGATAAAGACCGATACACGAAATAAATATCTCGATATGCTCAATGCCACCGATAATCTCAAATATGTCGAGAAAGAGATAGAAGTTCTGAATGCGGAGAGGGCGAGGCTCATGTTCGGAAACGAGTTCTTGGCCGAGGAAGTGAAGAACTATAAAGTCGATCTGGCAAAGCTTGAGAAATCCAGTTCAAAGACCTCCGATCTCAAGGGAGATAATCTATTCAGTTTTTTGGTAATGAGCCATTATATTGTGGAGAGCGATTTCAAAGAGGACGTAGAAATTTCTTTTCTGGAAAAGTATACAATATTAAAGAGAAACGCAACTATAGATGTCAAATTCTCAAGTGAGGATAAACAGGAAAAGAGGGGTGAATATAAGGCCACTTTTATGAGGATGGAGACCGCAAAAAAAATATTTGTTTTCCAGTGGGATACAAACACTACGACATGGGTGCTTACTTCAATCTCGGAAGTTAAAAAATAGAATCTGAAAAATGAGTTTTCTGCAAGATATCACCCTGGGTCAATACATGCCTTGTGATTCTTTTATTCATCGTTTAGACCCGAGGGTGAAATTTTTTATCCTTTTAGTATTGATGATATCGGTCTTTTTTATTGAGGCCCCGATTAAGTTTACCTTGATGGGCCTATTTGTGCTTCTGATTATAACGCTATCAAAAATATCAATCAAATTCGTATTTAAGGGTATCATGCCCTTTATATGGTTGTTCCTTTTTGCCGCACTTACTCACTTCTTCTTTACGCCAGGACATTCCATACCTCCATTCCCGATAGGCTTTGTTGATGTCACCACGGAGGGGGTGACGGGCGGCATCGTCGTTACGTTGAGGATATTTTTCATTATTGTGCTTTCATCGATGCTAACCCTGACCACCACACCCATGGAACTCACGACCGCCGTAAAGAAGATTCTCTCACCTCTTTCCCGTTTTAAGATTCCGGTCAATGATTTTGCGATGATGATGATGCTCACCCTGAGGTTTATCCCAATCCTTTTGCTTGAGGCACAGAGGATCATCAACGCCCAGAAGTCGAGGGGCATAGACTTCGAGACCGGCGGGTTATTTGAGCGGGCAAAAAAACTCGTACCGATCTTGATCCCGCTTTTTTTCCTCTCTTTTAAGAGGGCCGATGAGCTTGCCGTTGCAATGACTTGCAGGGGATATCGTACGGGGGTGGATAGGTCGAGCTTCAGGGAGCTTAGGCTTTCCTCTTCCGATCTCTTTGCACTCGTTGTCGCGGTAATAATCGTCCCCTTCCTCTTCCTTTGATATGAGGAATATAAAATTAACTTTATCCTATGACGGAACCGACTTCTTCGGCTGGCAGTTGCAGCCGAATAGGAGGACGGTTCAGGGTGTCGTTGAGGACGCCCTAAAGGTAATCCTCACAGGAGACGTGAGGATCTATGGCTCGGGGAGGACCGATGCCGGTGTGCACTCCCTGGGCCAGATCGCCAATTTTAAGACCGAGAGTCGAATTGAGCTTTCAGGCCTGAAGAGGGGTCTCAATTCTCTTTTACCGAAGGACGTGAGGGTCCTCGATCTAGATGAGGTCCCCGAAGAATTCGATTCGAGGAGATGGGCGACATCTCGGATATATCGTTACATTATCATAAGATGCGAGGTCGCCCTACCATTCGCCCGAAATTACGCATGGCATATCATCGATGAACTCGACGTGGAGGCCATGAAGAGGGCGGGCTCGAAATTTGTCGGCACGCACGACTTTTCATCGTTTGCAGGAAGCGAAGAAGCAAAAGGGGGCGGTGGCAAAGGGGAGGAGGGCCGAAACTCTGTTAGCAAAATAAGGGAGATATTGAATTTATCTATCAGGAATGGGGCGGGGTCTCAAGGCCTTGTCCCCGGAGAATTTATCGAGATAACCATAGAGGCAAACGCCTTTTTGAGACACATGGTCAGAAATATCGTAGGCACCGTCGTCGATATCGGGAGAGGGAAGAGGGACGAAAGCGAGATCATCGAGATACTTGAGGCGAAAGACAGGTCAATGGCGGGGGCCACAGCCCCACCTTCCGGCCTTTATCTAGTGGAGGTGAAATACTCTTAGTGCGTCCCCTGAATCTAAATTCCGATCGACGAAACCTCTCACTCACACTGATACCGCTTTTTGCCGCACTGACCGCCGCGGGCGCCTTCATCAGGATCCCCACGCCTGTAGTCCCCATAACGCTTCAGACATTGATGGTCTATCTCTCGGGCCTCTTTCTCGGAGCGAGGGGGGGCGCAGTCTCCCAGCTCCTCTATATTGCCATCGGGATATTGGGGCTTCCGGTGTTTTCAGGGGGGGGCGGCCCGGCCTATGTCGTTTCGCCAACATTCGGTTATCTATTGGGCTTTATTCTAGCCTCAGCGATTTCGGGCCACTTCGCAAAAAAAGGCGGGATGTGGTGGCCGGCCGTGGGGATCGCTTTTTCTATTCTCGTTATATATATTTTCGGTGTTCCATATCTCTATCTCACAATGAAATATGTCTTTGATAAAGAAATAGGCGTATCAAGGGCCATAGAGTTAGGTTTCTTCCCTTTTATATTTGGCGATATTATAAAGGCCTCTTTTGCCCTCGGGATATTCTATTCTGCGAGGTCGGTCTTGGGCCTCCCGATAACCGGGGATACTGGGAGAAGGTCGAATTAACCCGCGTGGTTTCTCGTTTTGGTTAATCGGTCGAGATTAGATAAAAAATCATCGAAAGAAAGTATATTTCCGATATCGGCAGTGATAATTGATATTTTGCTTCATTTTTTATTAAATATCTCCCCTCTCCCATTAGATTGACATTTTTTTTTCACCGTGATAAATTATTCCCAAAGGGGACAATAACATCGTAAAATTCATCCTCTTTGAGGTCGATCGGAAAAAGAATCGAAAAAAAGAATCGAAAAATATTGTATTTTGATCCTTCCCTCCCTTTAAATGTTTAATGTCCACGTGGGGAGATTGTTTGAATCATGGGCCGTAATCCCTTTTTATCAATTCGGGTGATCCGGGAGAGATTCCTACGCCCTTGGGATTTGACCAGGCGAAGGAAAAAGGACAAGCCCGCCCGAATATTGCCCGAGAGGCAAGCGATATCTCTCATAGACTTGTCTCTTATGGTTTTGGGATGCGCCTTTCTCTTGGGGATGATATGGATCTTTCTCCTCTCATTAAATAGGCCTTATATCGGGGCGTCTGTGGCGGAAGATCTATCTGTGACCTCCATCAAAAGCAACGGTCCTGCGGATTTAGCTGGTTTGACTACGGGTGATACTATTTTGTCGTGGGACGATGAGAAACTCCCACATTATCTCGATTTTCAAAGAAAATTAAAAGACGCGGTTCCCCAAGATGAGGTGAGGCTTGGGATTCTGGGGGTGTCGGGCGAAAACCTGAGGGGGATAACCGTCGTTGTCGGCGCCGCACCCTTTCCCCTAAAGCTTCTATTCGGAATTGTTTTAGCATTTGTACTTTTTGGGTGCGCCGTATTTATCTTGATAAATACGAGATACAGATATGATCTGACTTTGACTCCTGCGGGCTCGGATACGGGTGAATTCGGTCGGGTAGGGATGCTGTTTTACCTGATGACGATAGCCTTGTCGTTTAGCATTATACTAATACTGTTCGAGGGATTGGTACCGTTTTATCTATTGACTTTGATAGTGATGACTATCTCGACCTCTGCGGTGCTTCCTCTATTTCTCCATATAACATATATATTTCCCACCGGGAAAAAGATTGGGTCGAAACCTCTCTTGGGATTCTATCTCCCGGCATTTGTCATGGGCCTTTTGGGTTTGATTTTAATCATCAAAGTTATCTATTTTCCAAAAGTTGAAGTGGCCGCCGAGACATTCGAGGGGATCGAGAGAATTGGACATATCCTCCTGATCTCATCGGCTTCTTTATTTTTATTGTATTTGGGTGCCGGACTTTTTTTTCTTGTCCGTTCCTATTATGCCTATCAATCGACAGATAATAGAAATCAGGTAAAGTGGTTCTTTTTGGGGATCGGTATAGCGTCGGTTCCGATCATGTATTTTTTTGTTCTCCTTTTTAAAGTAGGTTTTTTCGTACACAATCTAGGCAACTATGACATACTTTTGCTTATGACCTTCGCCCTTCCGGCCTCTATGGTGTTTTCGATAACGAGGTATCGATTGACGGACATCGATACACTCCTAAACAGGGTCATGGTCTATTCGATTCTGTTCTTGACGTTGATTTCGGTATATCTAGTCCTGATATCTCTTTTGGGCAATATATTCGGGATAGAAACTCCAATCCGCCATACATGGACGGCGTTGATACCTGTCCTGGTGGTCGGTGGCCTCTTTGAGCCTTTGAGGAGGTGGTTTCAGAGATGGATCGACAGGGTATTCTTCAGGGAGAAGTTTTCGTACATGAGGACTATCTCCGATTTTAGCCGTCACCTCCTCTCAATCATCGATCTCGATGTCCTGCTTCATACATCCCTTGAGGTCCTGAACCTGGCAATGGGAGTCAAAAACAGCGTAATATCCTTATACGACAGGGCAAGGAGGTCTTTTAGGGTCAAGGCGGTTCTCGGGGACATCCCGATCAGGGAGGGGATGATATATCCCTCCACCTTCTGGGTCAGGGAGTATCTCGACGAGTCGACCACGGTTGTAAAGCTTATGCCCGGCCCCAAGGATGAGAGGAAGGGTTACTTCAAGCTTATGCTCGTCTTGAGGGGGAGGGATGGGGTCTTCGGGATATTGGGGCTTTCGGGTAAGAAGAAGGGTGGCCTCTTCTCCTCGGAGGATATCCGACTCCTCAAGGCAATGACTGCCCAGCTCACAATGGCGATTCAGAACTGTATTATGATTGAGGAGAGCCGCATAGCGGCAACAACACGCGAGGCATACGGCAGATTTCTTTCCCACGCCCTCGTCGATCAGATAATGGCCGACCCCGAGAAGGTGAAGCTCGGGGGGGAAAACCTCAAGGTGGCAATCCTCTTTACCGACCTCAGGGATTTCACCCGTACGACCGTAGGCATGGCTCCCCAGGAGGTCGTGGGGCTTTTAAACGAATATTTTTCGGTGATGACCGATGTAGTCTTCTCATATAACGGGACCCTTGATAAATATACAGGCGACGGCGTTATGACCCTCTTCGGGGCACCCATACCGGAAAAGGACGACCCCCTCAGGGCCGTAAAGGCCGCGCGCGAGATGCAAAAGAGGATTTTTGAGATAAACCGAGATAGAAAGAGTGAAAAAAAGGTCATACTCCAGGTCGGAATAGGTATCGACCTCGGCGTCGTGACCGTCGGCAACATAGGCTCCCAGAGGAGGATGGAATACACCGCAATCGGCGACGCCGTAAACCTCGCCTCCCGACTGACGGACGTTGCAGGCCCCGGAGAGATCCTCATAACAGATGAAGTACACGATCTGGTGAAGAAAGAGATACTCACCGAGGAGTACAAAAATATCAAGGTAAAGGGGAAGAAGAAGCCCGTTCACATCTACAAGGTGATTTGGCAGGATTGATGAAAAGAGATATTGACATAGGTAAATTCTTGGACGACGTCTGTAGTCGTGTATCGAAGCCCGGAAGATATATCGGCGGCGAGGTAAATTCTGCCTTCAAGACGCCCAGCCCAAAAGATATTAGGTTCGCCCTGGCGTTCCCCGAGGCCTACGAGATAGGAATGAGCCATCTTGGGATCTCGATACTCTACTCCATCCTTAATTCTCTTAATGGGGTCTCGGCGGAGAGGGTCTTTTGCCCCTGGCCCGACATGGAGGCCGAGATGCGAAGGCGCGGAGTCGAGCTATTCACCCTCGAGACCAAGACCGCGTTGCGGGAATTTGATATCGTCGGTTTCTCGTTGATGTATGAGCTCACCTATACAAATGTCGTCAATATGCTCTCCTTGGCGAAAATCCCTATACTCTCGAGGGACAGGGATGAGACTCATCCCTTGATAATCGCCGGGGGCGCCTCGATATTCAATCCCGAACCGTGCGCCGATATCTTCGACGCAATGGTCATTGGGGACGGGGAGGAGGTAGTGTTGGAGATCGTCGACGTCGTAAAGGCGTATCGCTCGACGAAAGGCGGAAGCGAAAAGAGGGGAAAAATACTCTCTGCCTTAAATGGGATCGAAGGCGTATACGTCCCCAGTCTCTTTGAGCCGCATTATGTGGGAGAAAAGTTTTCAGGCATAAAATATGTGGGTAAAAATTCTAATGGCACGGGGGGGACGATTAAGAGGAGGATAGTCCGTGACCTCAAATCTGCACCATTCCCCGAATGCCCGATAGTCCCCAATATAAAGGCCGTCCACGATCGGATAAGCGTCGAGATCGCCCGCGGCTGCAGCCGCGGCTGCAGGTTCTGTCAGGCGGGGCATATTTATCGTCCCGTTCGTGAGAGGGATAAAACATCGATTGTAGAATATGCCAAGATGGGACAGTCGGCTACCGGGATGGAGGAAGTATCCCTCCTTTCGCTTTCGGCCGGGGATTATTCACGGATCGAATCATTGATGGTATCACTAATGGACACGTTTGAGGGGAAGAGGGTTGCGCTTTCAGTCCCCTCGATGAGGGTGGACACCTTGAGTCCCGAGATGATTCGGGAGATAAAACGTGTGCGAAAGACCGGATTCACTATTGCGCCCGAGGCCGCAACCCAGAGATTGAGGGATGTGATCAACAAAAATATCACTGAGGAAGAGATCGAGGCGACGATAGATGCGGTATTCGGTGCGGGGTGGAGGCTCATAAAACTCTACTTCATGATCGGGCTTCCAACCGAGACCGACGAGGATATAGACGCCATCGCAAGCTTGGTGAGAAAGCTTGAGAAAAAGTTAAGGGGGATAAAAAGGGGGGGGATGAATATCAGTGTATCCACATTTGTCCCAAAACCTCACACACCCTTTCAGTGGGAACCCGCTATTTCTATTTCGGAGATCAAGAGGCGACAGAAGACGATCGTGTCCGAACTCGGAAGAAGCCCCGTGAATCTCAAGTTTCATGCGGCCGAGATGAGCTATCTCGAATCGGTATTTTCGCGGGGTGACAGAAGGCTCGCCAGTGCGATCATCAGGGCGAGCGAGATCGGGTGTCGTTTTGATGGATGGACAGAACACTTCGACTTCGCCCTCTGGAAAAAGGCCTTTGGGGATGTCGGCTTAAGTATGTCGGAATATGCCGAGAGGACTTATGCCGAGGCCGATCCCCTGCCGTGGGATCATATAGATACGGGTATAGATAAGGATTTTCTGCTTCGGGAACACAAGCGGGCGTTGTCGGGCGAGACCACACCCGATTGTGTCAGGGGAGAGTGTCAGGAGTGC
>CAZDOD010000005.1:0-38383 GCA_964506935.1 uncultured Thermodesulfobacteriota bacterium
CAGCGCAGCAAGTCGACCCGGGCGGCCTCCACCGCGGCCCCGGGAAAGTACGTCTCCACCTGCGGCGCCGCCGCAAACGGACGTCGCTTCAAATTGAAAAATGCTTCATACATAATTGCTCATAGCATCCTTTCGGCATGGGTCAAAATACCGATATTCAGTTTCAGGGCGTTTGTGATCGTGCAGCATATATGGTATTTCAATTTCGGCATCCACACCTTGAAATCCGCCTCATAAAGGCTCTTTGCCACTAACATCGATCTGTGCCACATCCCCCTCTCTAAGGGTACTTTATAATTCGGTTCCTCGTTGAAGTCGACCACCTTCACCCTCTTTTTCTTTCCCATCTTGAAATACCCCGCCTCGGAGAGGAAGAGCCTCGATGGGATGCCGTATCCTCCCGATTCACCAACCGTGACCTCACCTGCCCCCATCGAGCGTAGGACTTCCACGGCCTCGCCTATCACAACGGGACTTGTGTATGAATCGAAGATGTAACCTTTGTTTGCGGAGACGACGTTCGGCTTTATTAGCGTCTTTTTCTTCGGCTTCTTATTTAAATCTTTTAAAGATTCAGCGATAATCCCCGATATCTTGTCAGGGTCGTAGGTCTCGCACCTTCTCAAGATTACCTTCTTTTTGGCTCCCTTCTTCATATTACTTTTCCTCCCCTTCCTTTTTAGTTAGAGATAGTAACAGAAAATAGTTTTGGATGTCAACCTGATAGATTATTTTGTGAAAAATTTTGTTATTGCATTCTTCCTGATATATTTTACCACAAAATTTGTGCTATATCCTTAAGCTATGATTTTTTATGAAAAAGTTCTTGATTGTGATATGTAATTTTGAGGGCTTTTTAAGACTTTTATCGAAAAATATGTGTCCTCGTCTATTTTTTAAGCCTTTGTCAGACTTTGTTTATGATGGGGTGTAATTGATGGGTGTCCCAGCCAATCCGCCCATTTTTAAAAGCCCTTATCCCCTTTGGTGAGTGTTAAATAGTATTGCCTCAGTTTGTATGCCAATTCCCCCCTGTGTATGACAGAATTTATCTGAGAATAGGGCGAAAGCTTGTTCTCGATCATTTTATCATCCTCAAGCGAGGAGGTAACGAGCACAATAGGGATGTTTGACACCTCCTCGTCCCCCTTTATTCTCTCAAGGACATCCAGGCATGTACCGTCACCCAAAAAGACGTCTATGACAATCAGGGCGACATACTTTATCCTGCTCTTGATGAATCGGACGGCCCCCAGAGAGCCCTCGTGGGACGCAACACTTGCCTCGCCAGAAAACATTTCCCTGATTTCATTAAAAATCGTCCCCTTATTACATACGACTAAAATCAGGTTACCCGCATGTTCTGTATCCTGAGCTTCGGTTTCCCCTTCCTTTTTTATGTGACTTTTAAACTCCTGATTTTCTGATCGCATCTTCTCAAACTCGGAAACGATTTTGTATTTATTGAAGTCGACCATGGAACCACATTGGGGGCACTTGAGGGAGGTGCTAATATCCTTTATTCCCCTCACCACATCTCTTGGGAAGGCGCCGGACGTTTTACAAAAAGGGCAGGAGAAGATCACCAGCCCGTCCTTTGCCTCTAATACTACATCCTTGGCCATGATCATAATCTATATCAGAATTTTATTTAAAATTCATCAAAAAATTTGACAATTTTATCGTCCAATCGAGTCCCAATTGAATAAAAACATTTTTTTGTAAAGGATACGTATTTTCATACTTTTTCACTTGACAATCAATCAATCGTTTGATAGATTATATTTCAATTGAAAAAGGGCTTGAGGTGGATTTGTTACGGGAAAGATAGGCTGAAATCGAAAATCGTCTACGATAGAAAAAAAGAAGATGAATGAGATAAAACACCACAAATACTACAGGATGCTTGCAGAAGCCGTCACGGGCCACCCCTATGCTACCATAGTCTCGATCCTTTTGGTGACGTTGTTTTTTACTATCAATATCTTCAACATAAAAATAGATCCCGACCCATGGAAGATGATCCCGCAGGACGATCCGGCGGTCGTCTACTGGGATGAGGTGAAGGAGCTATTCGGAACTTCTGACGCAGCCATCGTCGCAGTCGTCAGCCCCGATACGATCTTCAACGTGAGGGCGTTGGGGAAGGTCGATGAGCTTACCGAGAGAATCGAGGATCTGACGGTCACAAACGAAGATGATATCAAGACGATTGACAGCCTGATCTTAAAGACCGATGGCGAAGTCAATGATCTCCTTTTAAAAGTAAGGGATGGAGGGTTAAACAAGAAAGATATCGGGCCAATCTCACAGGCCTTGAGGATACTCGAAAAGGACCCCGAGGCCAATCCCGATATAATCGAGGCCCTTGTCGATATAAAGATAGGGCTCGATCCATTCCACGACGTGATGAGTTTATCTGTGGTCGAAAACATCGAAAATACAGACGGCGTTTTGGATACCGGCCCTGTAATGAAAGATCCTCCCAGGACCGAAGAGGAGTGTCTCAATATAAAAGCGAAGGTACTGGAAAACGACATGCTCAGGGGCAAGATGGTATCCGATGATCTCACATCGACCATCATCCTTGCGACCCTAAACTACAATAGCCACGAGGACAGGACGATAGCGATCTATGACGGTATCAAAGAGATCGTCAAAGAGTTGGGTGGCCCCGAAGAATACTACCTCTCCGGCATTCCCATGATCATGAGCCGCGAGGCGAACTATATGAAGGCTGACATGTCGTCTCTGATACCTCTGGTCATCGTGATTATTTTGCTCATCCTTTTTTCAATTTTCAGGAATGTCAGGGGAATGATCACCCCCCTTCTGGTTGTCATGATCAGTGTGCTTTGGACGATGGGCCTCATGGCAATACTAAAGGTTTCGATCTCGATCGTCTCCACCGCCCTTCCGATACTCCTTGTGGCGATCGGTTGCGCCGACGGGATCCACATCATCACCGAATTCTATGGGAGGCTTTCCTTGGGAGTTCCCAAGAGACAGGCCATTGTCGACACGATGGAGGAGATATCTTCTCCAGTCATAATGACTTCGCTTACAACTATGGTCGGC
This sequence comes from uncultured Thermodesulfobacteriota bacterium, assembly GCA_964506935.1. Lineage (GTDB taxonomy): Bacteria > Desulfobacterota > Zymogenia > Zymogenales > Zymogenaceae > CAZDOD01. The sequence continues at coordinate 3,079 of CAZDOD010000005.1, forward strand.
TTCGGGTCATTGGTAACTTCGAGTCTTAGCCCCATCCGCGAATTCGGGGCGTTCGCCGCCTTCGGCATATTCGCCGCGATGGTATTTTCCCTAACATTCATCCCAGCCATGATGATGCTCCTAAAAACACCGGAGAAGCTGGGCGTTGCGGCAAGAGGAAAAAAGAAGGATTCTGCCCTCGTCAGTCTGCTGGATATGACGGGGAGGGCCATAGTGAGAAGAAAGATTTGGGTCTTTGCCATCTTTATACCACTCTTCATCTTTGTCGTAATCATGACGGCGCACGTGGAGGTCGGATATGGATTCATGAGGGACTTCAAGAAGAGGAGCGAGATACGTATCTCGGACGGGAAGATAAACGAAAAATTTCCGGGGAGCGTGAGCTTCAACGCCGTTTTGGATTCGGGTGTCTCCGGTGGGGCGAAGGACCCCATGTTCCTCGCGAAGGTCAAGGGGCTTCAGGACTACCTCGTATCTGATCCGGTTGTCGGGGGGAGTACATCGATCGTGGACTTCATCATGCGGATGAACTATATCATGCACGACAACGACCCGTCTTACAACCGCCTTCCATATATCGAAGAGACGATCGTAGCAAAGGCGGATGGTAATCCCGGCGGGGGATTGGATCCCGAGATAATAGAGGGGAGAGACCTCGTAGCCCAGTATATACTACTTTATGAGAACTCCGGAGGAGAAGACATAGAAAAAGTCGTTGACTTCAATTACGAGAAAGTAAACGTCGTCTTCGAGCTTAAATCCTCCTATTCGAGGGACATCTCCCATATTGAGAAGATGGCCAGTGGATATATCAAGGAGAATTTTACGGACGGCCAGACGGGGCACCTTACAGGCTCAGGCGATCTCATCGTGGCGATATCGCATTATATTATCAGGAGTCAGCTAATCAGCCTCACAATTTCCATCATTGTTGTGCTCCTGATGCTTGTCATAGTCTTCAGGTCGATAATGGCCGGGCTATATTCAATTCTCCCCCTTGTCTTTACGATCTTTACCAATTTCACCCTGATGAAGGTTTTCGGTGTCTCGCTCGATGTTGCCACCGCCATGATTGCGTCTATGGGCCTCGGCATCGGGATTGACTATGCAATCCACTTCGTTTCGAGATATCGGATTGAGGTCTACAAAGGCAAGAACGCTGATGATGCGATAAAGAGTACAATGCACAGCACGGGTCGAGCCATTGTCTTTAATGCACTTGCCGTTGCCCTTGGTTTTATGGTACTTATTTTTTCGAACTTCATGCCGATCATGAACGTCGGCTGGCTCGTCGCCGCAACGATGATCGTCAGCGCATTGGCAACCCTAATAGTACTTCCCTGCCTGATCTCACTCTTCGGGCTAAATGAGAAGGCTACGGCGAAGGTCTTCGGGGGGCGGAATATATCTTGATTCTTTTCTAAAGAATCTCATATCGGCTGATATCTTCGATTAATAATATCGAGACATAACGCCGTATCACTTGAAATTTCCATTGATAAGGGTTATATTATATAGTAACCTGAAATCGAATATTATGGAAGACCCAAAAGACAGTTTTTTCAGATACCTAACATATGAGAGGGGTGCATCCCCCCATACCATCAGGAACTACATGAGCGACATCAGGGAGTTTTCCGACTTTTTAAGAGATAAAGATTACGGAGAGGATAAATTTGATCTCACAAAGGTTACATCGGACGATATCCGTTCGTATCTTGGATCGATCGTCTCGATGAGGGAGAAGAGCTCGGTATCGAGGAAGCTCTCGACGCTCAGGACATTTTTCAAATTTTTGGTGAAAAAGGGATATATCGATTCAAATCCCGCATCGCTCGTGTCGTATCCGAAGGCGAAGAGGAAGCTTACCCAGTACCTCACGGTAGACGATGTATTCTGTCTCCTCGCGATGCCTGAGAGGGAAACCACCTTGGGATCGAGAGATGCGGCAATCCTCGAGATTTTGTATTCTTCGGGGATCAGGGTTAGTGAGCTTGTGGGGCTCGATGTCACCGATATCAGGTGGGAGGAGTCACTTCTTAAAGTTGAAGGCAAAGGGAAGAAGGAGCGGATCGTTCCGATAGGCGGGCCGGCGCTGTCTTCACTCAAAAGCTATCTTGAGATGAGGACACCCGAAGGATATGGCATAAGTGTGGATTCGATGGACAATCAGGCCCTGTTTTTGAACTCTCGGGGAAAAAGGCTCACCGCAAGAAGCATAAACCGAATTATAAAGAAATATATACTTTTAGGATCATTATCTCTTGACGTAAGCCCGCACTCCCTAAGGCACGCCTTTGCGACGCATCTCTTGGAGATGGGGGCGGATTTAAGGGATATACAGGAACTTCTGGGGCACGAGAGCATCTCGACGACACAGCGCTATACCCACATAACCATCGACAGGCTGATGGAGGTATATGATCGGGCCCATCCGAGGTCAGGGAGGAAAGAATATAATGAAAAGGGTTAGATCTACAACGATACTGGCGATCAGGAAGGACGGCGAGGTCGCCGTTGCGGGTGACGGCCAGGTCAGCATGGGGGAGACGGTTGTCAAGGAGGGGGCGAAGAAGGTGAGGAGGCTTTATAACGGCAAGATCCTCGCGGGTTTTGCGGGCACCACAGCCGACGCCTTCACGCTCTTTGAACGCTTCGAGGGAAAGCTCGAGCAGTACAACGGAAACCTCGTCAGGAGCGCCGTGGAGCTCACGAAAGACTGGCGCATGGATAAATATCTGAGGAGGCTGGAAGCCCTACTGATCGTCGCGGACAAGGAATCGTCGCTGATCATCTCGGGAAACGGCGATGTCCTCGAACCCGACGACGGGATAATCGCCATCGGGTCGGGCGGGGGATATGCCCTTGCGGCGGCGAGGGCGCTTGTCGCAAACTCAAACCTATCCGCTAGTGAGATAGCCGAGAAGGCGTTGAAGATAGCGGCGGGAATATGCGTGTATACCAACGACAATATCACCGTCGAGACCTTGTAGGTGAGTTGAGATAATTGTTATTTAGAAGAAATAAGGAAGTTTTGTTTTTTTATTATTTTTGGGCTGAGTTTTTTTAATTAAACCATCGATAGTCACAAGGAGAGTTTTATGCAGACTTTTACGCCCCGGGAGATAGTCTCGGAGCTCGATAGATACATTGTAGGCCAGGACAAGGCGAAACGGGCCGTAGCGATCGCCCTTCGTAACCGTTGGCGGAGGATGAGGGTCCCTGAGGAACTCAAGGACGAGATAGCCCCAAAGAACATCATCATGATAGGCCCTACAGGGGTGGGGAAGACCGAGATAGCGAGGAGGCTCGCCAAGCTCGCCCAGGCACCTTTTCTGAAGGTGGAGGCATCAAAGTTCACGGAGGTCGGGTACGTCGGCCGGGATGTGGAGTCTATGATCCGCGACCTCATGGAGCTTTCGGTAAATATGGTCAAGGCCGAGGAGATGGAGAAGGTCAAGATCAAGGCGCAGGACCTGGCGGAGGAGAGGATCCTCGATATCCTACTTCCGAAGAGGAGACCCACGCCTCCTCCAAATCTCAATGCCCTTCCTCAGGAGGCAGGGGTGGCTGGGGCCGAGTCTGATACGGTCGAGTCTCAGGCATTTCAGGCACAAGATGAAGAAAGTTACAAGAACACGCGGGAGAAATTGAAAAAACTCCTTCGCGAGGGGAAGCTGAACGACCGGATGGTGGAGTTGGAGACGAGGGAGAGAAATATCCCGATGGTGGAGATCTTTTCGGGATCCGGCATTGAGGAGATGGATATAAACATCAAGGACATGTTTGGAAATATCTTCCCAAAAAAGACCAAGCGCAAGAAGGTCAAGGTCGAAGAGGCCGCAAAGATATTGGCGCAGGAGGAGGCCCAGAGGCTGGTCGATATGGACAACGTCGTAAATCAGGCGATCAAGAAGGTCGAGGAGTCGGGGATAATATTCCTCGACGAGATAGACAAGATCGCCGGGCGAGAGTCGAGCCACGGACCGGATGTCTCCCGCGAGGGTGTGCAGAGGGACATCCTGCCGATCGTTGAGGGCTCGTCCGTCAACACAAAATACGGGATCATAAAAACCGACCACATACTTTTTATCGCCGCCGGGGCATTTCACGTCTCAAAGCCTTCCGACCTGATACCGGAGCTACAGGGCCGCTTTCCGCTTCGTGTGGAGCTTACATCCCTCGGAAAGGAGGAGTTTGTCAGGATACTAAAGGAGCCGAAGAACGCCCTGGTAACTCAGTACGAGGCCCTGATGAAGACCGAGGACTTGGAGCTCAACTTTACCGAAGATGCCGTCGATGAGATAGCCGAGATGGCGGCCATCGTCAATTCGAGGAGTGAGAACATCGGTGCGAGGAGACTCCATACAATACTGGAAAAACTCCTTGACGAAATATCCTTTAAGGCGCCTGAGCTCAACAAGGAAAAGATCGTCATAGACAGAAAATACGTCCAGGAGCGCTTAAAGGACATCATCGAGGATCAGGACCTGTCGAAGTATATCCTCTAAGTCGCAAAAATATGAACATGGGAAGGTTTCGTTTACCCATGTTCATATATAAGATTGATTTGAATTGAAGCGGGTGGGGCGCTCTGAATATCTTGAAAGTTTTTTGTGAGGGGGCAAAAATTGTCGTCCCCCCCACCTATTTCCTCAAAAAAAACCCTCCGGCGGTTCGGCGCTGATCGTAATCTCCTTTCCCGATACGGGATGTGTAAATGTAAGCGATCTCGAAAACAGGGCAATGGCGCCCCTCATAAATTCTATCTTTGAGCCGTACTTTATGTCTCCGACGATCGGATGGCCGATCGCCCCCATCTGCGCACGGATCTGATGTTTTCTCCCCGTAATTAGATTTACCGATAGAAGACTCCTATCATCGTGGCTATCAATGGTCTCGTATGTCAGTCTTGCCTCCTGACTTTTGGGGATTTCGTCCGTTGATATTTTCATTTTCGTCCCCGACTTTAAAAGATGGTGGAGGAGCTCACCCTTGGGGGGACTTACGACTCCCTCCACGGCCGCCCAGTAGATTTTTTTGACCTCCCTTTCCCGAAACTTCTCAGACATTCTCCTTGCGCCCTTTGACGTCCTCGAAAATACAACGACCCCGCCCACCGGGCGATCGAGTCTGTGAACAAGCCCGAGATAGACTTCCCCCGGCTTTTGATATTTTTCTTTTATATAGGCCCTTACGAGATCGAGAAGTGAGATATCCCCCGTCCTGTCCCCCTGCGTCAGCATCCCGAACGGCTTTTGTATTGCGATGAGGTGGTTGTCCTCAAAGAGGACGAGGTCTCGGATATCGGCTACTTTTTCCTTTCTTGTTATCTTCTTCTCCTTTCAGTTTCCGATCTAATGTGATATAAAAATATATCAGATTTCACATATTATAACAACAGGGGTGGGTAGTGGTCGGTACTGCAGATAAGGTGAGGGAGTTATTTACTCGATCGGGGCTTGAGATAACCGAAGAGCAGGCGGGGCTGTTTTTGATTTTCTACGATTACCTCAGCGAGAAAAATGTCAAAAAAAGCCTTTCAGGCATCACCTCCTTTGAGGATGTTGTTATCAAGCACTTCGTCGATTCGGCGATCGTATCAAAATTTGTCGATCTCCCGTCGCCCCTTTTGGACATCGGCTCCGGTGCGGGATTTCCCGCCGTGCCCTTAAAGATAATCGATCCCGAGTGCGAGATGATCGTTTCTGAAAACAGGAAAGACAGGGTAAAATTCCTCATCGGTCTTATAGACATCCTCGGACTTTCCGAGATCGATGTCTATCCCCAGAAGGTTAAATCAGATTTTCCGATTTTCGTCCGGGGTGTCATTACGAGGGCCGTTGAGCCCACAGAAGCTACACTAAAGAGGTGCGCCGCCTTTCTTGACCCAGGCGCGAGAGCTATCCTCATGAAGGGGCCGGCATCGGAAGATGAGATCCTCTCGGCGGCGAAAGAGATGGAACAGTATTTTCTCCTAGAGAATGACATCTCCTACACGATACCTGAGACATCATACTCGAGGAGGCTTTCGATATTTAAAAAGAGGGACGGGGCGTGATCGGATATAGTCCTGTGGAATTATACAAAAATAGACAATTTTATTTGAGAGGAAATTATCATGAAGGCACTCGTTACCGGCGCCGGCGGATTTATCGGCTCGTTTCTTGTAAAGACGCTAAATCAAAAAAACTACGAGATCAGGGGTCTATTTCTCCCAGATGAGGACGTGTCTTTTGCCCGTGGACAAGGGGTGGAGATAATAAGGGGTGATCTGACGAAGCCCGAGACGATATCGGGGATATGTAATGGAATTGATATCGTGTTTCATCTCGCCACGAGGGTTCTGGACTGGGGATCAACCAAAATCTTCAGAAAGGTCATGGTCGATGGGACGGGAAACCTCCTCGTGGAATCATCGGGGAGGGTCAAGCGCTTCGTCTACTTCTCGTCGATTGCGGCACTCGGCCTCGGGAGGAACATCGAGGGTCTTGATGAGGACGCGGAGCGGATAAAGCTCGGCGTACCATACAGCGATACAAAGATCGATGCCGAGGATCTCGTAAAAAGGCTCTGCACCGAAAACAATATCCCCTATACGATCATCCGCCCTGCCAACGTGATCGGTCCCGGCAGCCCCTGGGTGAGGGACATCCTTGACGCCTATTATAAAGGCCCGCTCCCGCTTCTGGACGGGGGCAAACATCCGGGAGCCTTTGTCTATGTAACAAACCTCGTTGATGGCACGATCCTCGCTGCGGAGTCAAAGGCTGCAGAGGGGCGGAAGTATCATTTTCGTGACGACTTCGACATCACATGGGGCGAGTATGTAAAAGCCCTCGGTAGCTTGATTGGAAAAAAACCTATGGGCAACCTACCGTTTCGGCTCGGATGGGGTCTGGGGCACTTTCTCGAGATCCTCCTCTCGCCGTTCGGAATACGCCCGCCGTTGACGAGGCTTGCTTTGGGTGTTATGGGGAGGAATCTCGATGTTGATTGCTCCCGCGCTAGAGAGGAATTGGGCTGGAAGAGCAGGGTCGGCCTCGATGAGGCGATGCGAGAGATAAAAAAGTGGATAAAGGAAGTATATATCCCGAAGAGGGGTGGAAAGTAGTTTTTTGTTTTGATATGTAAGATCTCTAATTCAAAAAAAGGAGGTAAACCATGTCTGCAAAGGTGAAGAGGAGGAGTTTTTTAAAGGGGTGTGGGTTGGCAATAGGAGGAGTCGCCGCCGCGACCGTTGGTGTAGAGGTAGTAACGCCCCTGGTATTAAAAGAAGAGATGGAGTTCGATTCCAACACGAGCCTCTGGGCCGAAGAAGAACCGCCGAAAAATATGCCACTCAAAGAAGATATCGATGTTGATGTGGCGATAATAGGAGGGGGCTACACGGGACTTTCTTCAGCCTATCATCTAAAGAAACTCTTTCCCAAAAAGAGCGTGGTCGTCCTTGAGGCAAGGGGGGTCGGTCAGGGCGCATCGGGGAGGAACGGCGGGATGATTCTCCCCCAGCCCTTCAATGAGTATATGGAGGTCTATTCCGATAACGAGATACACAAGTTGACCTATGACCTGACGGTAGAGAGTATTAGAGAGATTGAAAGACTCGTCTCGGCCCAGAAGATCGACACAGACCTTGACATCAACGGGATAATGCTTGTGATAAAAAAGGAGGATCAGGTAAGTGATTTTCAGAAATACTCCGAGGTTGCAAGGTCTCTTGGTATCCCTGTGGAGTTTTGGGACAGAGACAGGACGGCAAAAGAAATAGGCACCGACGTCTACCATGCCTCCATCTATGAGCCGAACGGGGGTGAGGTTCATCCGATGAAGCTCATCGGTGCCCTGAAGGCAGCCTCCGAGGGGATGGGCGCCGTAATCTATGAGGACAGTCCCGTCCTAAAGATAGAGGAGGGAGAGCAAATCGGTCTTGTGGTGGGGGAGGATGGGCATAAGGTCACCGCGAAGGCCGTGGTGCTTGCGACCAACGGTTATACATCGAAGCTCGGATACTTCTCGGGGAGGGTAATCCCGTTTCACACACAAATAGCAGTAACCCCGCCGCTTCCCGAAAAGATATTTTCCGCCATCGGATGGAAAAGGAGGATACCCTTTTCAGATTCACTAAATTTCCTATTTCACCTCGGCACTACCTCCGATAACAGGATACTCATCGGCGGTGGGGACGCCGAATATCTTTTCAATGGGGGGGTCGTCTACAAAAAAGATATCCGTGAGGTATACGAAGTCCTCCATCGTGAGCTTGTGAAGATTTATCCCGCCCTCTCGAAGGTAGAATTCGAATATATCTGGAGCGGCGTCCTGGGATTTTCGATGGATTTCAACCAGTCCGTGGGGGTAATGGGGAAGCACAAGAATATATATTACGGTCTCGCCTACTGTGGTCACGGAGTAAACCTTGCGTTCATGTTCGGTAAGATAATTGCGGACCTCTTCGCCGGAAAGACCAAAAAGTGGGAGAAAACCCCGTTTTTCGAAAAACGCCTCCCATACCTGCCTCCCGAGCCCCTGAGATGGCTGGGGATTAGCGGATACAAGGCGTACTACAGGGTGGTGGATGCCTTATGATCGGAGGATTCATAAAAAATTGAGAGATTGGATTTTGGGGGATAAAATGTAGGATATTTGAGACTTTTTTCAGCTTAAGTATTATTTCTGCGGTTAGGCCACAGGGGTTGAAAGGTGCTTACCGCTTGAAGGGCCCTTTTCAGACTTGGAGAATTTTGATATTTTTTGGTCCGGTTTTTTTTAACGCACCACTCCCAACTACTCTCTCGCCACCTTTTCGTATACCTCTGTAGGGCAGCCGAGTCTCTCGAATCTTGCCTTGTGCTTTTGGAGATTTTGCTTTGAGGAATATTTGAACCTTATCCCAACGTCGAGGAGGTGCTTTATCTCGTCGGGGGTCTTCCCAAGTTTTTTCGTCAGTTGATCCACAATAAAATCGTATCTCTCGTTGTCTTTGGGCCCGTAGACCTTGAGGCGATACGTTACATCGAATTGGTGGCCGCAGAAGCGGCAGACCCTGGCGTCCTTGTAGACGCCGTTTTTGCAGGCGGGGCAGGTCTTCTTTGCCGGCTCTTCGAGGGCGTCTTTATCGGGCATTCCCCCTTCCGATCCTTTCGGGTAGTCGTCTCGTGTCTTTTTTCGATACTTCTGTTTCTGGAGCGTCCGGCCGTCTATATAGAGTAAAAATCCAAGGATCATAAAAAAAACTCCGACCAAAAGCGACGGTGCGGCAAGGCTGTTTAAGAATCCCTCGATCGATGTGAACATGTGATAGGAAAACAGAAGCGATGTGTACCACAACAGGATTGCCCCGATACCGAAAAGGAAGACCCCCCCTACAATGCGATTTGTCCCTTTCATCAATTAAATTCCATTTGAGTTTCAAAAAGGTCGGTCTTTATCTATCCTACCCCTCCATCTCTTCCCTTAACCTCGGATCCATTGCGTCCCTGATGCCCTCCCCCAGGAGATTATATCCCAGGACCGTAACGAGTATCGCAAGGCCGGGATAGAGCGACAGCCACCATGCCACCTCTATGGTGTCTTTTCCTTCGGTCAGGATATTTCCCCAGCTCGGCGTGGGGGGCTGGACGCCTATCCCCAGAAAAGACAGGGCGCTCTCGGTCAGGATCGCCCCGGCGACCCCGAGGGTCGCTGCAACCAATATAGGCCCCATTGCGTTGGGTAATATATGGCTGAAGATTATCCTGATATCCCCCGCCCCCTGCGCCCGTGCCGCCATGACGAAATCCCTCTCGGAGAGTGTCAAAAATTCGGCCCGAACAAGCCTCGCCACGCCCATCCAGCCTGTTACCCCGATGACGATCATTATATTCCAGATCGACGGCTCAAGGATGGCGATAACCGCAAGGATCAGAAAAAACGACGGGAAGCAGAGCATGACATCCACAAAGCGCATGATGACGGCGTCGATCGCTCCGCGATAGTAACCAGAAACTGCCCCGAGAAATGTTCCGATAAGTATCGAGATCCCCACCGCGACAAATCCCACCTTGAGCGAGATCCGCGATCCCCAGACCATCCGGGAAAACACGTCCCTGCCGAGTTTGTCGGTGCCGAAGATGTGCTTGGAATCGGGGGCTAAAAGCGTCTCTTTTTTGTTTATCTCACTCGGGTCGTAGCGCTGTATGATGGGTGCCGCAAGCGATATTATGAAGAATAAGATGACTATTATGAGGCCGCTGAGAGCGAGCTTGTTCCTCATAAAGCGGCTCAAAAAATCCGATCTCTTCGGTCTAAAACTCACGCTCTACCTCTTTAATTTCGTCATCAAGTTCCTTTTTGCTTATGATGTTCTTTTTAAGCATGAGATTTAAAATGGCCCTTATGACTATCCTCTCTTTTTTGAGGGTAGTATAATACGATTCTTCAAAATCTTTTTCGGATATTTTTCTTTTGTCGGGAGTGACTTTTTGCATCTCTCTGATATATTCCCTTTCAACCTTTTTTACATTTCCGGAGGATTCCCTGCTGGAACGGTCGGGAGTTCCCCTGATTTCAAACTTGTCACCTTCAAGGGAGATCGACATATCGTCCAGCAATTTATCGATCTTGAGGTCGGCGACATCGGGATACTCCAACTCAAAGTCTATGTTGTAGTAGTGACTTAGGGCGGCGAGGATATCGGTCTCTTTTGTGAGCAGGGGCTGGACCCTGAATCCCGATGCAAACTCGATATCTTTTATGGCGTCGAGGTCCAGTGGATTCGACATTGCGATAAATAGGGTTTTTTTCCCTGGGCTTTCGTCGGTCTTGACGGGGATGGCCCTGCATCTTTTTGCGATATCTAAGGGCACGAGTTCGATTATTTTTTTGGATATCGGAAATTTCCTGAGATCCACGAGCGGGATTTTGAGGTGGTATCTCAAGACCGAAAGGAGCTTATCCTCCGAGATGACTTTAAGGCTTACCAGCGCCTCACCAAGCCTGACCGAGTGTTTCTGCTGATATTTCAGGGCTTTTTCCAATTGCTCCTGGGTTATTATTTTATTGTTGACCAAAAGGTCGCCCAAACGCATCTTTTTCGGTATGTCTGGCATATTATCTACCCCCTTAAGATCGGTTTAGAGGGATTTTTAGAGACTTTTTCTCCTATTTTTCCCAAAGGCGAGGCGCCTCTTCCGATGACCGGTGTCACCGATGCCGAATGAATGTTACTTGATGACACACAGGAGGTGAGTGTATTGCTAAAAACGCTTTTGGACGAAAGTCGCGACGAGGCGGTCTTGTTTTTCAGGATACAACAGGTAGTTGAAAAAGGCGTCCTCATTAATCTTCTTTCCTGAACATGTCGGCTATTTCGGAAGCCGTAATAATTTCCTTTTCTATAAGGAGCATTATCAGTGCCTTTAAGATCTTTCTATTTTTTATGATGATCTCGAAAGGCACTCCGAAATCTTCGGCAAGCTCCGATTCAAGCTCGCCGAAGAGCCTTTTCTCTTCTATGAAGGCCTCGTAAGGGAGTTCAAAGACGCTTTCCAAGACTTCTGCTTCCTCGGGGGCTTCTTCAGGGGTTTCTTCAGGGGTTTCTTCAGAGGCTTCTTCTGAGGTCTCTTCTCCTCCGACTATCTTGACCTCTTCCCCCCCCCGGATGATTGTCATGCTCTCGGATTCGCTATCGGCCTTTGCAGTCTTGTCACGCGGGGCCACCCTCTCTAGAACCACATCGTAGTATTGCTTGAGTGCGGCGAGGATCTCGCTGTCTTTTGATATGACCGGTTGGATACTATATCCGGTAGTGAACTCTAATTCTGTTATGGCGTTCAGATCGGTGGGATTTGACATGACAACCATGAGAGTCTTCTTTGCCGCTGTGCCTTCTATCTTGTATGGGATGGCTTTGTGTTTTTTTGCTATATCTTTGGGCACCAGCCTTATAATATTACTGTTTATTATGACGTTTTTTAGATCGACCGCCGTGATTCCGAAGTGGTATCTCAAAGCCGCCAGAAGCTTGTCTTCCGAGATTATGTTGAGTCGCACCAGTGCATCCCCAACTCTCACCCCATTTTTTTTTACATATGCGAGGGCCTTTTGCAGTTCCTCCTCTGTGATGATGTTTTTAGTTACCAATAGTTCGCCCAAGCGGATTTTTTGTCTTGCCATGATTTATCCCTTCCTTATCCTGGGGTCGGTCAGGGCGTACGAGATATCTGCCAAGAGGTTCCCAAGGAGAGTTAAGATTGCACCGATGACCAGAATCCCCATTACGACCGGATAATCCCTCGAGAGTACGCTCGCGTAAAAGAGCCTCCCCATGCCGTAGATGGAGAAGATGCTCTCAAAGATGACGCTTCCGCCGATAAGCCCCGGAACCGAGAGGCCGAGGATCGTTATAACCGGCATCAGTGCGTTTCTCAGGGCGTGCTTGTATATTACCACCCTTTCGGGGAGCCCTTTTGCGCGGGCCGTTGTTATGTAGTCCTGACGGATGACCTCGAGCATGTTGCTCCTCATGTATCGGGAGAGTCCGGCCAAACCGCCGAAGGCCGAGAGGAGAACCGGCATTAGGAGGTGTTTGGATACATCCCAGGCTTTTGCGGCGGGGCTCAGATAATCGTAGGTTATCGATTTTATCCCCGAGATTGGAAGCCAGCCCAAGAGTATCCCGAACCAGCGCATCATCAAAAGGGCTAGCCAGAAGGTGGGGACGGCGAATCCTATAAAGACGAAGACCGTTGAGGCCTTGTCGAAGATGCTGTTCTGGTGTGTGGCGGAAAAGATCCCTATCGGAATCGCCATCACGAAGATTACGAGGATTGAGAGAATGTTGATGGAGATCGTTATGGGGATGGTCTCCTTGATCTTATCCGTCACCGGGCGCTGGTCGGGGGAAAATGATTCTCCGAAGTCCAAGATCACGAGCCTCCCGAGCCAGTTGAGATACTGTATGTGGAGGGGTTTGTCGAGTCCATAGATCTCTCTCAGCCGCTCCTTTGCCTCCGGGGCTGCCTTCGGATTCATGCCGGCGGCGATATCCGTAGGCTCACCCGGGGCGAGGTGCATCACCGCAAAGGAGATGATGGTGATCCCGAAAAGGATCGGAATCATCATCACGAGCCTCTTTATAATATATCGTGTCATGGTCGACTTTTTGATTTATTTGGTCATCGTGTATTTTTGGAGTCCCTCCGGAACATACCATTCGTTAAAATTGTAGCTGATACCCGCGGGCGCCGGCTCAATCCCGTGAAAGCGTGCGTGGACGACCGGCAGGGCCTCAGGGACATAGAGGAAGACGTAGGGGGCTTCGTCCGCCAGGATCTCCTGGATTCGGAAATAGTATTTCTTTCTCTTTTGCTGGTCAAATATCTTGCGGCCATCTTCGAGGAGGCGATCGACCTCGGCGTTTTCAAATGATACGTGGTTTAGCTCGTCCGGGCCGGTCTTGGATGAGTGCCAGACGTCATAGAGATCGGGATCCTGGAGGATGTTCCAGCCGAGGATCATCGCCTCGAATTTTCTCGGCTCGACAAACTCCGATAGAAAGGCCGCCCACTCGATGATCCTGATTTTTACTTCTATCCCCACATCTTTAAGCCGAGCCTGAATTATCTCGGCCGATTTGGCGCGGAGCTCGTTTCCCTGGTTGGTGATGATTGTAAACTTGAAGGGGACGCCGTCTTTATCGATGATTCCGTCCCCATTTGTATCTTCCCAGCCGACCTCAGATAGTAGCTCCTTTGCCCTTTCGGGATTATATTCGTAGCGCTCCACGTCGGGGTTGTACTGCCATGTTCCGGGCTTGTATGGCCCCGTGGCTACCTCCCCCAGACCAAGAAGGACAATGTCTATGATCTCCTGTTTGTCTATTGCGTAAGAGATCGCCTTTCTCACACGCTTGTCGGCAAATTTAGGGTCCTTGAGATTGAAGCCTAGATATGCGTAACCGTTGGCGAGGTATTTGTACTTTTTGAAGTTCTTTTTAAATTTGTCGTCATCGGTCTGACGCTCATACTGGATCGGGGATAGTCCCATCCAGTCGACCCCCCCGGCCTTTAGCTCCAGGAACATCGTGGCCATATCGGGGATTACACGGTAGATCACCTTGTCGATGAATGGTCTCCCCTCAAAATAATTATGATTGGATACTAGTTCTATCTTTTCCCCCGTCTTCCATTTTAAGAAGTGATACGGGCCGGTGCCGACGGGATCCCTTGAGAGCTCAGACTTGGTTATGTCTTTTCCGGCGAGGAGGTGCTCGGGCAGTATCCACATGCTCCAACTTATCAGGGCGGGGGCGAATGGTTCATAATAAGTGACTACAAAGGTGTAGGGATCGGGGGCGCTCGCCGCCTTTACGAGGAGGTAGTCCCCGGCGTAGGCGGTCGGGGTTTTTTCATCTATAATAGTCTCATATGTAAACAAAATGTCTTCCGACGTGAATGGGGCGCCGTCCTGCCACTTGACGTCATCTCTCAGGTGGAAGGTGATTGTGAGGTTATCCTTTGAGATATCCCACGACTCGGCGAGATCGCCGACGATGTTGTAGTCCTTGTCGTATTTTACGAGGCCGTTATAGATAAAGCCGCATATCTCGTGGGATGCGCTGTCCGATGCGAGTATGGGGATGAGGTTCGATGCGTCCCCGATCGAGCCGATGACTATGGCGTCGCCGTAGGCGGGGCCGGTGTCCTCACCGATAAGTTCCGAAGATCCCTCGTCATTTCCGCACGATGAGAAAACTATTGCCGCTAAAAAAAGTACTGAAAGAATTTTGTATATTTTCTTCATCAGGGTTCCTTTTTCTATTGAGATTATTCTGAGACTATATTGCCTTTCCTGAAACTTCTTACTTTGGCACCTTCTCCCAATCGCTAAGGAAGAGATCGAGGCCCTTATCCGTCAGGGGGTGGGAGATGAGCTGTTTGATTACTTTGAACGGGAGCGTGGCGACATCCGCACCTATGCGGGCGGCGTCGAGCACGTGAAGCGGTGTCCTTATGGATGCAACCAATACCTTTGTATCGAATTCGTAATTTTCAAAGATGGTAACGATATCCTCGACGATATCTATGCCGTAGTGGGCGATGTCGTCAAGCCTCCCGATGAATGGGCTTACGTATGTCGCCCCCGCCTTTGCCGCAAACAGGGCCTGAAGGGGAGTAAAGACGAGGGTAACGTTGGTCTTTATCCCGGCCTCTGTGAGCGATTTGACGGCCTTTAGGCCTTCTAATATCATCGGTATCTTTATGACGATGTTTTTTCCTATCTTTGAAAGCTTTTCGGCCTCTTTAATCATCCCTTCGCTCTGGGTGCTGATCACCTCGGCGCTGACGGGGCCGTCGGTGATCTTTACGATCTCTCTCAGGACATCTTCGAACTTCTTTCCAGTCTTCGCAACGAGGGTGGGATTGGTGGTGACGCCGTCGATGACACCCATCTCGGCGGCCTCCCTAATTTCAGAGACATCTGCAGTGTCGATAAATATCTCCATCTTATCCTCCACTTTCCCTTTTAGTTTTCCGATTTTATCTCTATATTCGTTATTGGTCAAGAGATTTATAAAAACGCTTTTTGCGAATAAAGTTTCAGCGATAAAAGAAGAAAGATAAGGCTATTGACAAAGATTTTTTTATCCAATAGACTTTAAAGCGATTCAGGTGTGGGGAGCTATATACTATGATAAAAGAAGAAAAAAAAATACTGTTTGACCGAGAAGAGATAGAGAGGGCGGTGTCAGATCTCGCGGCGGTGATCAACGAAGACTATCGGGGCAAGAAGATGCTCATGGTCGGGATATTGAAGGGGGCATTTGTCTTCATGTCGGATCTGATACGCAAGCTCGATATAGATGTCTCGGTCGACTTCGTGGTGCTCAGGTCTTACGGTTCCGGAAAGACGTCATCGGGGGAGGTCGAGGTGATAAGGGACCTCGATGATCCTATAGAGGGGAAGGATGTCCTTATCGTGGAGGATATCGTGGACACCGGAATCTCCTTAAGATACTTCAGGGATCAACTCCTTGTCCGAAGCCCGAAGTCCTTAAAGATATGCGCCCTTATCGACAAAAAGGCAAGGCGGGAGGTCGAGATCGATGTGGATTATGTCGGCCTCGAGATGGAGGACGGTTTTGTCGTCGGCTACGGGATCGACTACGACGAGAGGTATCGAAATCTCCCCGATATATGGGTGCTCGACGAGGAATAGAATTTTTCAATAATTTTATGTTGAGATCAGATGGTAAAAGGGGGAGGGAATAATCAAGTTTGGGGAATGGACACAAACTCCTCGATTGATCCTTAACAGGCAATTTAATGACCCTTGTAAACTGCCCTGTGTGCAATTTCACGATAAGCGATTCGGATAAATCCTGCCCCCGCTGCGGAAATCCCATAAGAAAGGTCGCTTCCAAAAAAGAGCCTAGAAGGAGTCTCATCTGGGGTTACGAGTATAAGAGCAGTGCCGAGATATTCGGCTTTCCCATTTTACATATAGCGATCGGGAGGGACGAAGATACCGGAAGGCTCCTTGTTGCGAGGGGGATAATCGCGATAGGCCAGTTCGGGATCGGGCTCATCACGATCGCACAGTTCGGGATAGGGCTCCTCTTCGGCCTCGGCCAGTTTGTCGGTGGAATCTTTGCCATAGGGCAATTTGCCCTCGGCCTTTCCTTCGGCCTGGGGCAGTTCGCCACGGGCACGACCGCCATAGGTCAGTTCGCCTTCGGGAGATACGTCCTTGCCCAGATAGGTTTCGGAGAGCACGTTTGGTCGACGAAGATAAGAGACCCCGAGGCGGTGGAGTATTTCACTAATCTTTGGGATCAGATAAGATATCTGATTGGCTGGTGACAAAACTTAAAGTCATCGAAGATTATTCCGTTTCTGATAGTTTTTCTGAATTGTTTAGATAGGGGCAATGTTTTTGGGGCTTTTGAAAATGTCCTTTTCTTTGGCGGGTTTTTCAAAAAGTCACGAGTAATCGCTCACCCACGTGGTCTTTGCGAGGGAGATCCCGTCTCTGAATGCATTCTTAACCTGATACATGGCCTTATCTGCCTCGCCGATGAGCTCGGCATAGCTTGACGCGTCCTCGGGGATTGCAGCTACTCCGAAGCTGGCTGTCAGCTTGATGTTGAGCCCTTCACTCTTCAGAAAATAGGTCTTCTTGATTTTGTTTCTTATCTCCTTTGCGAATTCATAGGCCTCTGACTTATCGGTGTTCGGTAAGAGAATCACGAACTCGTCGCCGCCGTAGCGAATTCCTACATCATGCTCTCTGGCGCATTTTTGCAAAAGCTCCCCAAACTCCTTTAGGGTCCTGCTCCCCACCAGATGCCCGTATTTGTCGTTGACGTTTTTGAAGTAGTCGAGGTCAATGAATATCATAGCCACCTGACGTATGTCCCTGATATTTTCATCTTCGACTATCTGACCATCGAGGAGCTGGTTTAGAAATCTTGAGTTGTAGAGCCCCGTGAGCTCGTCGATGAGGATGAGCCTCTTTGCCATGTCGTAGTAACGGGCGTTTTCGAGGGCTATGGCCGTATAATCCGCCAGAATTGACAAAATCCTGAGATCATCCTCCTCGTATTGCTCCTCGACATCGCAATAGTTTATTAGCTCTATCACACCCATGGTTTTCCCCTTGCTGTTTACGGGTACACATATGATGGACTTGGTCTCAAAATCGGATATGTTATCGGCCTTGGGTGAAAAACGGGGGTCTTTACTAACGTCAGAAACCAAGAGCGGCTCCCCATTCTCGGCGACCCAGCCGGCTATCCCCTCTCCGATTTTAAGCCGTATGTCTTTGATCTTGTCGGCCTTTTCCCCTACAACTATCTCGAAAAAAAGTTCATTCGTCTTCTCATCCATAAGAAGTAACGACCAATTCTTAGGGTGAAGAAGAACGCTTATCTGTTGCATTATTATCGAGAGGATTTCTCTGTAATTGAGACTCGATGTAAGGGCGGTTACTATTTCGTTTATAGAGGAAAATTCCTTGTTTCCTAGCAAGGTCTCATCTGTGTTTTTTCTTTTTTTTGCCATCCGCGAAGAAATAATCCAAGTGAATTTGAATTTTTAAAAAATACCTTTTTGGTTTATTATACCCGTAAATAATTAGAAATACAAGGATATAAGGTATCATGGATGGGTTTTTTCCTTGTAAAATGTCCAACGAATGATATAATCTAAAATTGGGGATGGATTTTTTCAGACTTACTTGGGAGAGGGAAAAATGATAGTGTCATGTACTCATTGTGGAGTCAAATTTAATCTCCCCAACGAGAAGATGAAACCCGAAGGGGTGAAGATTCGATGCACAAAGTGCAAGAATATCTTTGCGGTTCCGGGGACCAAAGAAAGCATTCCCTCCAAAGATTTTGCTACTGAGCAAGATTCATTGCAAGAGGACATGGGGGATGATCTCGCCGAATTCGACACGGGTGGGGATGATCTGGATCTAGGTACAGGAGACGCATCCGACTTCGATCTCGGGGATGACATAGATCTGGATACCGGTTTTACTGAGGGCGAAGGATCAAAAGGGATAGAGTTTGAGACAGGGGGGGGAGAAGGGGCTGAATTTGATACCGAAGGACCCGCTGGATTCGACTTCGATGAAGGTGTACCATCAAGCGGTGAAGGTAAGACAGATACACAGGGAAACCTCGGGGATTTGGATCTCTCCCTGGATGATTCATCCGATGCCTCCGGAAAAGACCTCGCCTCGGATCTCGGTGGCGATTTCGATCTCCCGTCTTTCGATGAGGGAGTGGCGGGGGATTCAACCTTCGGGAATGAAGCCAAAATTAAAGGAGGGGGAGGTGGATTTGATATAGGAGATTCCTTGGATATGGGGATGGATGTGGAACCCCTCGGAGAGATCGGGGCACCGCTGGGGGGGATTGAGGAATCTCCACGCTTTGCAAGGACTCCCAAGAGAGCAAAGGCACAGAGGAGAAGCCCACTCCTTGTGGCACTGTTTATAGTCTTCTTGATGACGGCGGCGGCTTATTTCGGATACAAGACCTTTTTTGGCGGTGAGGAATTCGACATCACCACGATATCTTATCTATTCAAGGGGAAGGAAGACCCCATGGAAGGCCTCAAGGTCGTTGAGGATAAGATAAATTACTTTTACGCCCTCAACAATGAGGCGGGAAAGGTTTTAGTGATCGAAGGGTTGGTACTTAACGACTCCAATCTGGCCAAGGGACATATTAAGGTCGTACTGAAACTGTATGATAAAAACGGCAGCGAATTGAAACAGCGTAATGCTTTTTGTGGGAATATCCTTTCCGTTGAAGAGCTGGAGAGCCTCTCGAAAGGTGAGATAGATAAGATACTCTCCAATGAGACCGGCCTGAATTTCGATAACGCCCATATTAAATCTAAGGCCACGGTACCGTTTATGGTCGTCATATTTGGCATCCCAGAGAACACAGATAATTTCAAAATCGAGATCGTAGAAGCAAAGAACGTGGGGTAGGGCGGGCTTATTGTAGAGGAGGGTGGTGATGGGACGCCTCATTTGTGGTAATCTAATTGTCAAAGTCTCATGTCTAATTTGAGTCTTGGCATCCCCAAATAATTTAAAATCAACCCAAATTTATTATTCAATTCCTATATTCATCGAGGCCCTCTTGGATGATATTCTTTATGTCTGACGTGAGGTCTTCGATCGTATCATGACTGTAATTTGTTATTTCGATGGGTTTATGGATTATCATCTTTGCCCGGCCGGGAAATAGTCTGAATGTCTTTGCCGGGAGTATCTTTTTTGTGTTGATGATGGTTACCGGGAGTATCGGGATGCCGAGATCAAGCGCCATACGAAATGCGCCCTTCTTGAACTCGCCCAGCCTGCCCGTTTTGCTCCTTGTCCCCTCGGCGAAGAATATCACCGAAGTTCCGTCAACGATTCTCTTCTTAGCCTCTTCAAGGGACGCCTTTGCCGCCTCCCTGTTGGATCGATCGATGTAGATCTGCTCCGTCTTTTCACAGACATATCCAAATATTGGAATCTTCCTCAACTCCTTTTTCATGACCCATATAATATCGACCAGGAGCCAGCCGTGCAAGACAAAGATGTCGTAGTGGCTCTGGTGGTTGGAGATGATCACGTAGGATCGCCTTTTTTCTATGTTTTCCCTTCCTGTTACCGTAACGCACATCGGGGTGATGAAACTGCACATCCTCGACCACGAAAAGCCTATGACCATACGCGCAACTTTCGGGCCAACAAGTAGCAGTATCATCAGGACGAAACCGCAGACAAAGTAAATGATCAAGAAAAGGGGGGGTAAAGATGAGATACTTATACGGCTGATAGAGTGTATATAAAAAATTTCTCAGGCTCTTTCTCATAAAATGACCAAAGTATAACCTATTTGGAAACAGGATAGTAAAGGTGGAGGGGAGAGTCAAGACAGTTAAATTTAATCTTGATGTGTATCCTTGCGGCAGGCGGATTTTCCCTCTGGGGATTTTGAAACATCTAAAATTATCTGATCTCAGACTTTACTTATATCCAAAATTTTGTCTCTTGACAAGAGATTTTATGTATCTTTGTGATCGGATAGGGGATCATGTGATCTGTAAAATCCAACCGATTCCAAAATTGATTTGCAATATTTCAAGTTAGAGGTTATCATAAAATAGTGTCCGTTCAAAAGAGGTATCTTATTATTCCTTTTTCAAGTAGGTGCTTTTAATTGTATTTTTGATTGAGATTTCTATATTCTTATTCCCTTTTTGAGGAAAGGTGATAGTGGCAAAAGTTGTTCTAATCGGCCTCGACGGGGTGCCCCATTCGTTTATACTTAACGCCATAGAGAATGGTGTAATGCCCAACCTCGGCGGGATACTCAAGGAGGGGAGGCTCTATAAGATAAGGTCGAGCATACCCGAGATATCTTCCGTGGCGTGGAGCAGCACGATTACCGGGGCCAATCCCGGCGAGCACGGGATCTTTGGATTCACCCATGTAGCACCGAACAGCTACACTATGACGTTTCCCAATTTCAAAAACATCAAAAAGGCGCCGTTCTGGCTCGAAGAAGATTTCAGGCTGAAGAGGGACAGACGCTACGCCGTCATCAATACCCCCTTCACATTTCCCGCGATGGAGATAAACGGTGTGCATATATCGGGCTTTGTGGCTCTAGAGCTAATAGATTCTGTCTTTCCGAAGGAGCTCGCAGGCAAGCTAAAGGAAGGGGGATATAAAATAGATGTCGACACGAGTTTCGCCCACGAGTCAAAGGGCCTGTTTCTCAGAGACCTCGATGATACCCTGAAGAAAAGGATAGACGTGGCAAGGGACATCTTCGATCAAGAGGCGTGGGACGTCTTTATGCTGGTCTTTACGGGAACCGACAGGCTTTCCCACTTTTTGTGGGACGCATATGAGGACGAGACCCATGAAAACCATCGGGATTTTTTGGATCATTTCAAAAAGATTGATGATTATATAGGTGAGCTCTACTCCAAGGTTGAGGGTAGATATACTATCGCCTTTATGTCCGATCACGGATTTGAGCGTTTGGACTATGAGGTCTTTATAAACAGGTATCTGTATGAATGGGGCCACCTGAAATTGAGAAATTACCCGGCAAAGAGCCTAAACGACATAGACAATGGGACAACAGCCTTCGCCCTTGATCCGGGACGCATTTATCTGAACTATGAGGGGAGATACCCGAGGGGCGAGATCACGGAGGGGGATGCAGAAAGAATCATCGGGTCTTTGACCGAGAAGTTCAAGTCCCTTGTGATTGAGGGCAAAAATGTAATAGATAAAATCTTTTTCGGAAAGGATGTCTATCATGGGGCGCATACGAATATCGCCCCCGATATTGTTCTAGTTGGGGCCTCCGGTTTTGACCTCAAAGCCAATATTAAATCCGAAGAGTCATACAGAAACAATGATGTCTTCAGCGGGAAGCATACCTACCATGACGCCTTTTTCGGGCTCAGGCTTCCCCGCCCGTATTCCGAGAGCCCCGAGATGTATCCGAAAGTGGAGAGTGTCGAAGATATCAGAGACGCATTAAAATTATAGTAATGTGGTGGTGTATTTATGGATGAGCTGAAAAACGCACAGAAGACTTGCTGGAACTGCCCCGCCCTCGATTTCAAGGGGAACGTCGATTTCAGGGCCTGTGGGCAGTCGACGATATTTGCCGAAAAGCTAAAGGACGATCCAACCGGCGGCCAGGTGATGGTCGAGTGCAAGCGGAGGGCTGATTTGGGTCTCTTCGACCCCATGAGCATCACGTTCGAGGACTGCCCCGAGTGGGAAAAATCACCCTACGGGTACAAATTGAAAAACATGAGGGTAATGATCCTCGGTATGGATGGATACCTCGGTTGGACACTTGCACTGATGTTATCAAATCTCGGCTTTAAGGTGAGCGGGGTGGATTCCTATTTCCGCCGCGATTGGGTGATGGAGAAGGGGTCTCATACGGTTGTCCCGATAGAAAGGATGACCGAGAGGCTCACGGCCGTAAGAGAGGTATTGGGTTTTGACATAAACTTCAGGAGGCTCGATATCCTCGAGAAGGAAAAACTTCGGGAATTCGTGGACGAGGTCAAGCCCGAGGCGATCGTCCACTATGCCGAATGCCCCAGTGCACCGTACAGTATGGTGGATGTGGACCATGCACTCTTCGTCCAACAAAACAATGTCCTCGGTACCCTCGGACTCCTCTACATAATAAAAGATATTGTGCCTGAGACATCCCTCATAAAGCTTGGGACGATGGGAGAATACGGCTCGCCCCTGACCGGAAGGCCGATATTCGAGGGGATATTCCCCGCCGATGCCGTGTTGAGATGGGACGACAGGGAATGGAGCATGGGGGGTGAGCTTACGCCGAGGGACCCCGTGAGTTTCTATCACGTGAGTAAGGTTCAGGACACCTTTAATGTCTATGAGGCTTGTAAATACTGGTGGCTGAGGTCTTACGACATAATGCAGGGTGTTATCTATGGTGTCCACACCGATGAGGTCAGCGCCGACCCGAGGCTCAGAACAAGGTTTGACGTGGATGAGTGGTTCGGGACGGTATTGAACCGTTTTGTCGCCCAGGCCGTGGTCGATATCCCGCTTACGATCTACGGGCGGGGTAAGCAGGTCAGGAGCTATATAGCGCTCCGGGATGCGATGCAGTGTATGGTGAGGCTTATCTGTTCCCCCCCCGAGCCGGGACAATACGACGTCGTAAACCAGCTTACCGGCTTTTACGAGGTGAGGGAGCTCGCCGAGACCGTAGCCAGGATAGGAAAAGAGGAATTCGGGTTGGGGATAAAAATTCAGCGGATCCAAAACCCAAGAGTCGAGGCCGATGACCACCCCTTCGAACCGGTCTTTGATAAGCTCCCCGAACAATTCGGTCTCATGTCTGGAGTCACGCTTGAGGAGGAGGTCTACGAGATGTATAAGCTCCTCACGCAGCCCGAAATAAAGATGCGGATAAAGAGTAAGATCCATGCAATCCTTCCGAAGACGACATGGGGTGGACAGAAGCGCGATATGGAGGTCTTTGAGGTATATGAGGCCTGAGATCTCGGGTTAGAGGTGAAAAATCTCGACCTACACTTTTTTCGGCTAGGATGGATGCTATATAGCGATATGGGGATACGATAAGATATGGTACTCACTGACAAAAATTTCAAAGAAGAGATAATAGGATCAAAGATCCCGGTTCTGGTGGAGTTCTGGGCCTCGTGGTGCCCGCCGTGTAAGATGATGGAGCCGCTGATGAAAAAGCTGACTCTTGAGTTAGACGGCGACGTCAAGATATGCAAGATAAACGTCGACCAGAACAAGTTATCCGCCGGAGAATATGAGGTCAGGGGTGTCCCCACATTTATTTCCTTTTTCGGCGGCAAAGAGGTAGAGCGAAAGATAGGGGCGCTCTCGGAGGGTATGTTGAGGGGCATGATAGACTCGATAAAAGACAAAAAGGTATAGGATCACTAAAGACAGGCATTGAATATTTCATGTAACATTTTATATTTGATAGAGAATTGTCCCGCCTGAAAGATTCCATAACGGTAGTAATCCCCGCCTTCAATGAAGAGGAGAGAATCGGTAAAGTAATTGATGAGGTTACCCCTTTCGCCCGTGAGGTCATAGTCGTCGATGACGGGAGTGTTGATGGAACCTTCAGGGTGGCCGAAAGGAGTGGAGCGATCGTTGTGAAAAACAAGGGCGAAAAGGGCTACATCGGGGCCGTAAAGACGGGATTTAAAAAGGCGGGGTCTGATGTGGTCGTCACCATCGATGCGGACGGCGAGCATGACCCCAGGTTTATCTACGATTTGGCGGGACCGATAGCAGATGGGAGGGCGGATCTCGTCCTCGGGAGAAGAAAAAAGGTAGATCGGATATCGGAGAGGATACTAGGGTTTTTGACGCGGCTTGTAGTTGATGTCTATGACCACGGAACCGGCATGAGGGCGATGAGGAGTGACCTTGCAAGAAAGCTCGAGCTCAAAGGGAGGTGCATCTGCGGGATATCGGTTCTGGAGGCGCATTATCTCGGGGCGAGGATTCTCGAAGTGCCGATAGAAAAAAGGAAGGTCGACAAACCCCGCAAGATTGCGTGGGGGCATATATCACAGTTTTTTATAATCTTAGCTTTTATATTGAGGAAGGTGTTTTTTGAAAAAGATGTCGGCCGAAGATAACATTAAGATGATTGACGGGAAAAAGATAGTCATCACCGGCGGGTGTGGATTTATTGGGGTGAACCTGATCGAGCATCTCTTGGGGAAGGGCGATCTAAAAATCAGGGTCATAGACAACCTCGCGGTCGGGAGCCGTGATGACCTTCTCTCCGTATCTGAATTTACCGAGATCGAAAGAGGAGATTTGACGGATGATTGGATGGAGGGGGTGTCGCTTGTGGTCGGGAATATACTCGATGGTGATCTGGCAAAGAAGGTCACCCGTGGTGCGGACGCCGTCGTTCACCTTGCGGCGAGCACCGGTGTGATACCTTCGATAGACGACCCAAAAAGGGATATGGAGAGCAACGTAATCGGGACCGTAAACTACCTCGAGGCATCGAGGCAAAGCGGGGCCTCCCGATTCGTCTTCGCCTCGTCGGGCGCACCGTTGGGGGATGTCAAGCCGCCGATAAACGAGAAATGCGTCCCAAGACCGCTCTCCCCCTATGGGGCCGGAAAGCTTGCCGGGGAGGGGTACTGCACCGCATATTTCGGGAGCTTTGATCTTGCATCCATCGTCCTCAGGTTCGGGAATGTCTACGGCCCCCGCTCGAGTCACAAGGGGAGCGTCGTGGCGAAGTTCATAAAAAACATCCTTGAAGATAAACCGCTCGTCGTCTATGGAGACGGAAGCCAGACGAGGGACTTTATCTATGTCGGGGATCTGATAGAGGCGATATCTCGCTCCCTTGTCGTTCGGCGGGAGGATGCAGCGGGGGAGATCTTTCAGATTGCGACCAATCGTGAGACTACCGTAAACGAGGTCGCCGAGATCCTGTCCGATCTCGCAAAAGAGAGGCTCGGCTTTAGCCCCGAGATCATATATGAAGAGGAGAGGAAGGGGGAGATAAAGAGGAACTATTCCGACATATCAAAGGCTAGGGGGATACTCGGCTTTGAGCCGGCATACGATATAAGAAGGGGCTTGGATGAGACATTTGGCTGGTTTTTGGCCCGGGACCAGTGATGAAATGACAAAAATCCCCGTTTTTCTCAAAAAAATGTGAATAAAAACCATATCCGCAATATCCTTTCCGTGAGACCGCAATTTACCTCCAGCTAAAGCAAGGTAATCATTATCGTATGTGCAAAGTCTCGTCTATTGACAACCGATGTAATAAGAAATATACTGTTTTAGATACTCTTCGTCTAAAATAATTCGACCGATTTTTTAGGATATGTTCAGGCGTATAGGGGAAATATATAAGTTCAGGAATCTCCTCCTTGAGCTTATCATCAGGGATATCAAGGTGAGGTACAAAAACTCGCTTCTCGGATATCTCTGGACGCTCCTCTATCCGCTCATCCTGATGGGCATCTATATTCTCGTATTCTCGTTTGTGTTCAGATTTAAGGTCGAAAATTATCCCATCTTCATCCTGTGCGGCATCGTCCCGTGGATCCTGTTTCAAAAGACGACATCTAGATCGACGACGAGCATAATCGGCGGTGCAGTGATAATCAAGAAAGTCTACTTCCCCCGTGAACTGGTCGTCCTTACGGTCATGGGGACCGAGCTCTTCAACTTCGCCCTGATGCTTATTGTATTTATCCCTATCGCAATTATATATAAGGTGCCGCTGGGCCCGGGAATGTTGTTTTTACCTCTGGCGCTCGTATGTCAGGTCTTTTTCATGGCCGGCCTTTCGTTCTTTCTGGCGTCGTCGAACGTATTTTTCAGGGACGTAAGCGAGCTATACGAGGCGGTGGTGAGGATATGGTTTTACGCAAGTCCGATCATCTATCCGGTGTCAATGGTGCCGGAGAGGTTCCAAAAGTTTTATATGCTAAATCCGATGGCAGTCATCATCTCGATCTATAGGAACGCTGTCTTGGGCTATGAGATACCCGGATACGGATATCTCGCTTTGATGGCGATAATTACGCTTTTGACGTTCATCGTTGGCTTTTGGTCGTTTATCAAACTGGAAAAGATGTTTTTGAAGTTGATTTGAAATGACGGTTC
The DNA here is from genome assembly GCA_964506935.1 of uncultured Thermodesulfobacteriota bacterium. Lineage (GTDB taxonomy): Bacteria > Desulfobacterota > Zymogenia > Zymogenales > Zymogenaceae > CAZDOD01. The sequence continues at coordinate 29,785 of CAZDOD010000005.1, forward strand.
TAAGAGTAGAAGATATCGGGATTCGTTTTTACACGATCTCGAGGAGCGAGGCGATAAAGGGGCTCTTTACGACCTTCCCCCGCACTCTCCCCGATATACTGACCGGCAAGAAAGACTGGACGTCATGGCTGGGGGGTTTTTGGGCGCTTTCCGATATAAGCTTCGACCTCGATCGCGGCGAGACCCTTGGGATTATCGGGAGGAACGGTTCGGGGAAAACGACACTATTGAAGATCCTCGCAAAGACGCTGATCCCAGATAAAGGAAAAATCGAGGTCAAGAGAAAGGTCACCTCCTTGTTGGAACTGGGAGCGGGTTTCCACCCTGAGCTAACGGGGAGGGAGAATATTTATCTTAACGGCACGATCATGGGCCTCACGAGAAAGCGGATTAGGGCCGTCATAAAAGACATCATCGACTTTTCGGAGCTTGAGGAATTCATCGACCACCCCATCATGACATATTCGTCCGGGATGGTTGTTAGGCTCGGCTTTTCGATCGCCATAAACATCGAGCCCGAAATCATCCTCGTCGACGAGGTCCTGGCGGTCGGCGACCTCCGCTTCCAGACGAAGTGCATCTCCGCCATACGAGATATGCAGCAGCGCGGTACGACGATCATCTTCATATCCCACAATATGAATCAGGTGCAGTCGATATGCGACAGGGTGATGTTCCTCGACGGCGGGAGGATCGCGGCCATAGGCGATACGATGGAGACGATCGAAAAATATATAAGACACGCCTTTTCAGGGGAAAGGGAGCTTTCCCCCTTTGAGTTGGAGGAGGATATAAACCGATTCGGCTCGAGGGAACTCGAGATCACAGACGTCTCCATCGAGAACGGGAGGGGCGAATCTTGGGTGCCGATGAGTGCGGACGGGCCATTGGTCTTGAAGCTAAAATACCGCGTCAATAAAGAGGTCGAAGACGCCGTCTTCGGGATCTCGATCACGAGGGAAGACTCCCTATATATGATGGGCGACGACACTAGGGATATCCCCCACAGGGTCAAAGAGACGGGGTCTTCTGGGGAAGTCACCTACAGGTTGGATCCGATAGCCCTAAACGAGGGGCGATACCACATCTCGATATCGATAAAGGACAGAGAAAGGAAGAAGGTCTACGATTATCACTATAATGTCTACCCGATAGAGGTCATCCCGCCCGATGGGGGGAAAAAAGTCATCAGCGTCATGTACTGTATGGGTAAATGGAAACTCGATTAGAAATTTTCTATGAAAAAGGTAAGTGTCATCATTTTCGCCGGGGGAGCCGAAAATCTCATAAGGGAGAGTATCGAAAGCGTCCTCGATCAGACCTATCCCGATGTTGAGGTGGTTTTGGTGGATGACGGCTCAAGCGACGGGATAAAAGAGGCCCTTTCACCAATCGCAGACAAAATAAAATATATCAGAAGTGAAAAGGCGAATCCGGCCCATGCAAAGAACCTCGGAATTGAAAAATCTCTCGGCGATTTCATCTGTTTTCTCGATCCCGGCGACAGATTCCTACCCGAAAAGGTCGAAAGACAGGCAAAATACCTCAATGAGCACAAAAATCTCGGCTGGATCTTCTCCGACGCCCATCTCATAGGCGGGGGCTCAATGGCCTTTCAGGAGTCGTTTTTCGATAAATTGCCGGTCTTTTCGGGCTTTGTCTTCCCAAGGCTCTTTGTCGAAGATTTCATCCCCCCCATCACCGTTATGATAAAAAGAGATGTACTTGAAAGGTCGGGGCACTTTGACGAAGACGAGAGATTTTTTAAAATTGAAGATTATGAGCTCTTCCTCAGGATAGCAATGCACTATCCAATAGGCTACATCAACGACAGGCTTGCGATATACAGGCTTCGTTCTCAAAGCGACATGTCTAATTTTGAGGTAAATATAGAAAAAAATTACCTCATACTCGATAAATACAGGAGGGAGTTCCCGGAGCTTGGGAAAAAGCACCCCGGGATATTTAAGAAAAAGTTAGCCAGGCTCATGGTGGAACGGGGGAAAAAACATCTTTACGCATTCGACTACAGGGAGGCGAGGAGGTCTTTTTTTCGGGCGCTCAAGAAAAAAGCGTTCTCTAAAGACGCCGTAATTGGTTACGTCTCTGCGCTTCTCAGGCTTCCGGTATTTAGTAAAATATCAGATCTTTCCAAAGAGTACAATAAGAGGGGATGTTACTTCCTCCAGCAAAACGACAGGTCTTTGGCTTTTGTCTTTTTTATGAACTCCGTTATCACGTTTCCGCTGCAGTGTGCATCTTATCGTGATTTGATCTCCTCGATCTTTGGGTTTGGGAAAAGGAGGTTTATCGTTGGTGATGGTATTTAACTTTTATCGCAAAGATTATTTCGTGCCGTTTTTCTATAGAGTGATTAGTTTATGAAAAAGGTCAGCGTCATCATCCCGGCCTATAATTCCGAGGCCTTCATCACAGAGAGCATTGAGAGCGCCCTAAATCAAACATACCCAAATTTAGAGGTTGTGGTTGTAAACGACGGCTCGACGGACGGGACCGAAGGCGCCCTTTCTGCCTTCAGGGATAGGATCATCTATATAAAGAAGGAGAACGGCGGGCCGGCCAGCGCCCGAAACCTCGGGATAAAAAAATCCTCAGGCGAGTATATCTGTTTTCTTGACGCCGATGACAAATATCTGCCTAAAAAAGTCGAAAAACAGGTCGCCTATCTTAATGAACACCCGGATGTGGGACTCGTGTTTTCCGACGCCTCGATTTTGGGAGGCGGCTTCTTTGCGCAGAGGGAGTCGATACACGAGGCCATGCCTATCTATCAGGGATACGTCTTTCCGAGATTGTTTATAAGGAATTTTATCCTCAATCTCACGGTTATGATAAGGAGAGAGGTCTTGGAAAAATCGGGGCTTTTTGACGAGGACAGGGAGTTGATCTCGATAGAAGATTACGAGCTGTGGCTCAGGATAGCGATGCATTACCCGGTGGGATATATTAATGAGAGGCTCGCAAGCTACAGGATTCACTCGTCAAACATCAGCTCAAATCTGGAGGCGAGTATAAAAAAGAATTTTTTTATCACAGAAAAGTTTGAAAGGGAGTTTCCCGAACTCGAGACTAGATATCCAAAGATTTTCAAGAAGAGAAGGGCCTTTACCCTGTGCCGTCTGGGCACACACTATTTCAAGAGATATGATTTTAAGGCGGCAAAAAAATCGTTTTACGAAGCGATGGAGTGCGGGGTATACATGAGGCAGGCATTCCTCGGCTACATCGCATCCCTTTTTAGGCTCCCGTTGTTACACGATTTATCCAAGATCGCAATCGACTATTTCCATAAGGGGAGCTCCTTTTTTATCGAGGGAAATAACTCCATGGCGAGAAACAGCTATATCAACGCCATGATCGCATTCCCCCTCTATCACAAGTCATTCATCTTTTTTTCCTATACCCTCTTTGGCAGCCGTTTCAGGAGCAAATTTAATATCGAAGAAGATATATTTAGATAACGTGATAAAAAAAAACAAGAAAAAATTAAAATCCATCCTGAAGGGATTTCTTGAAAAAGTAATCATAAGCTCACCTTACGCCCTTTTTGGGCCGAGGCTTGTTCAGATCAATCCCACGGTCTTATGCAATCACAGATGTATCATGTGCTGGATGACGCTAGAAGACAGGGCAAAATTGAGGGAAAAGGCGAAGTATGACCTCACGTTCGATCAATATAAGAACTTTATCGACGGATTCCCGCATGGTGTAAAGAGCGTCATGATAATCGGGGGCGGCGAGCCGCTGGTCCATAAAGACACATTCAGAATAATAAGATATCTAAAGGAGAAGGGATACAGGGTCAATATCCATACGAACGGCTCACTCCTTGACCCCGAACAACTAATCGAGATCGTAGAGAAAAAGTGGGATGTAATAACATATTCGCTCCACGCCTCAAATGAAAATACTTATAAATCGATTCATAAGGCAGATAGATTTCAAAAAGTAAAGGACGGGATCTTTATGATTCGGGACCTTAAGAGAGAAAAAAATCTCCCGAGTCCCGCTTTAGCGCTCATGTTCGTGATACAGAGGGAAAATTACAGGGAGCTTTCCCAGATGCTCGATTTCTCCAAAGAGGTAAAGGCAAATACGGTTTCCTTCTCGTACGTCATACCCTATAATCCCAAAACCGCCCTTTCTGAAAGAGACATAGAAGAGCTCCTCGGGATAGTTGAGAGTCGTCTTAATAAGAAATATCCATTTAGCCACAATTTACCAAGTTTTTATGATAAAATTGTCTCTATTAGGGAGGGTGGAGGAGAGGAAGAAAGGGATTATGAAATCCCCGGGAGCAGGTGTCTCGCAGGCTGGTTTGTAACCAACGTGACGACAGACGGTTTCGTCAGGCCGTGCTGTTTTTCCGACGAATATATGGGAAATATAAAAGAGGAGTCTTTCAAGGAGATCTGGAACGGCCCGAAATACAAAAGATTCAGGAAGGATCTCAAAAAGGGAAAATTTCGGGATTACTGCTATAGCAACAGGTGCTCTCTGGAGTGGATAGCTTGATGCCGTCAATTGGTCGGATGTAATCGGAAACATGAAGAGATTAGGAGGGGATGGGAGGTTTTTCCGTCATAATCGCCACCTACAATAAGGCCGAGATCGTGCTGGATTGCCTTGAAAGTATCGTCGGGGCCGACAGGCCGGGATGCGCCCTCGAGATCCTCGTAATCGACAACAACTCAACCGATGATACGGTAGAGAGGGTCGGTGATTTCATCAGGAAAAATAGCAATATGGGTGATATCGATATCCGCCTCTTGAGGGAAAAGCGGCAGGGACTGGTTTTCTGCAGGAACCGCGGGGTCGCCGATTCGACCGGAGAGCTTCTATTCTATCTCGATGACGATGCGGTCGTCTCGAAGGAATGCCTCGCCTCCTACTGGGGGTACTATAAAGATAAGGGGTATATGTGTCTGGGGGGTAGGATCCTCCCGTGGTACAGGGACGACCCCGAAGTGCCCAAATGGTTCAACGAGACGAACTGGGGTGTGTTGAGCATGCTTGATCGGGGCGATAGGATAAAGGAGGTCAAATATCCCGATTATCCATACGGCGGAAATCTCGTCATCGCGAAATCGCTGTTCGATAAATACAGCCTCTTTGACGAGGAGATGGGGCGCAAAGGCAAAAACCTCAACTCCAACATGGAGATCGATTTCATGCTGCGCCTCGAGAGGGCCGGTGAACCGATCTACTATGTCCCGGACGCCACGATCTATCACCTCGTCCCCCAGGGGCGCCTGACGAGGGGGTTCTTTTTCAGAAGGATTTACGCCCAGGGGGCCTCCAACGCCTACCTCTTCACAAAGGAGAGGGGGATCGGGTGGGGGCTCCTCTCGGTTCCGAGGGAGCTTTTCGGACTTCTAAAGTCACCACTCAGATACATAAAGAGGACGCTTTTGGGGAGGCCCGATAATTTCAGGGCATTGATGCAGGCGTTTTATCACATCGGATTTATAGCAAAGACGACAGGTCTCGCTTTAAAGAAGGTCTTTAAACCAAAAAATAGGGAGACACCCGGAGCATGAAGCCCATTCAATTTATAGGAATCGGTATAGGCATCGCCTTTTTCCTCTTCGCCCTCTATAGGAGGGCAAAGGGTGGGAGCAAGCTCGAGCTGATACTGAGCTCTGTGATCGCCATCGCATTGATTATTGAATCGGCCTACCCCAAGATCGGCGATATCTTAACCTCAACCTTCATGATGGGAAACCGCCTCTTTGCCGTCATGGTCGTCTCGATCATCTTTCTTTATGCCCTTATCATCTACCTCGTCGGGGCAACGAATGATCAAAAAAACACCTTAAGTGAGCTCGTGAGGGCTCTGGCGAGGTCGGAATATTTCAGGGCACAGAAAGACAAAACAAAAGAGAGGTTCATCTCCGTAGTCATCCCCGCCTATAATGAAGAGGGTTCGATCGGCGGCGTCCTAGATGATATCCCCAAAGAGATCATGGGCTACGGGGTAAAGACGATGGTGGTGGTCGACGGGGCGAGGGACAGGACTAGAGACGTCGTCAGCGAAAAAAGCTTCCCCGTGACATCCCATATCATAAACAGGGGACAGGGCGACGCCTTGAGGACCGGATTCGAGATCGCCATCGAGGAGGGGGCCGATATCGTCGTCACGATGGACGCCGACGGCCAGCACCTGCCGGGGGACCTGCCTGTGCTCGTCGGGCCGATAATCAGAGGTGAGGCCGACTACGTCATGGGCTCGCGATTTTTGGGGGAATATGAGGACAAGGGGGGATTTCGGCACCTCGGGATACTATTATTTACGCGCCTCATAAATATCTTCGGCGGTGTCAGGATCACCGACGCCACAAACGGCTACCGGGCGATAAGGGCGAGCGACCTCCTGACGCTGGAGCTCAAGGAAGACCGTTTCAGCGCACCCGAGCTAATAATGGAGGCCGCAAGAAAGGGTCTGAGGATTGTGGAGGTACCGGTCAGCATAATGTCCCGAAAGGAGGGGGAGAGCAAAAAGCCCGGAGGATTCGGGTATCCGTTCGGTTTTGCAAAGACGATTATCAAGACCTGGCTCAGATAGTTCATGAAATATCTCAAGACCCTTTCGAAGCTCGTTTTCGCATTGATCCTGCCGATAGCGATCCTTGTCATATTTCTATTAAAGGTAAATTTTGATTCACTCGTTGAGACCCTTACGAACATAAGGATTGATTACTTCGCTCTCGCCTTTTTCCTCTTTATTCTAAACGTGATCCTTAGGGGATTAAGATTTCACTATCTAATCGGGCCCGGCCGATCGGGGCTTTTTGACCTAGTAAAGCTCCAGTCGCTCCTTTCGTTTTTCAATAATTACCTCCCGATCGGCACATCGGAGGTATCGTTTGTGTTTCTCGGCAAAAGATATCTAAAAATCCCTACGAGCCTTGGGACGGCCGTCATCATCTATTCGAGGCTCTACGACTATTTTACGCTGTGCCTCATCTTCTTTGTCTACTTTGCCGTATTCGGCGGGGAGGTTTTGGAGCGGTTCTACATCCCGCTCGCGATATTTTCCCTCGTATTGGCGATATTTTTCGTGGTCACCTTCGTAAGGCCGGGGCTGTTTCTTAGGGCCTTGGAATATCTCTCGACGAGATTTGGTATCAGAAGCTCAAATCTCGTAAAAAAGGTGATCTCGTGGGCCGAGATTTTTGTTGTGGATGCAGAACGATTCAAAGACATCAGGATCTTCATTTTGGCCGGTGTCTCGACCCTTGCTATCTGGGGGACGATATTTGGGGTCTTCAAATATACTGCCATGTCAGTCGGCACCCCCCTCGATTACAAGGGAGCGGTCTTCGTCTCGCTTGTGGGTTTTCTTGCCAAATTCATTCAGGGCGTTGCGAGCCTCGGGAGCCACGAGCTGGCGTGGTATATGGGACTTACGATACTCGGATATACTTCCGAGTCTGCCATGGAGACCGCCCTCGGCACTCATGTCTTGATACTGATTTACCCCCTTATCGCCGGGATTTTTGGATGGCTCTCTTTGACAATAAGCTATAATATCAGAAAGGAGAATTGGTAGATGGTCAAAAGTCGAAAATCCAAAACTCGAAATGATACTCACCTCCTCTCGGATCAGATAAAATCGGGTGAGACTATGCAAAAAATCCTGATCTATTTCCCGCTTTCGGTATTTGCAATTATGATCATGTTTCTGAGGGTATCTTATATCAGTCCCGATGGTTCTCTCTATATGGCCATCGCTTTAAATATATATAAGGGGTTCGGGGTAACTCTACCGGATGGATCGCTTTTTATACAAAAGCCGCCTTTGTTCCCCGCTCTCGAGGCACTCGTATTTAAAATCTTTTCCCCGAGCATCGAGGCGGTATCGATGATTTCCCAAATCTTCGGGGCACTGAACGTGATATTGGTCTATTTTATCGGCTTGAGGCTCAATTCAAACAGGGTCTCCGCCTTTGTTGGGGCGTCCCTCTTTTTTTCAAGCCAGTTTTTTCTGAAATTTTCGACGTTCACGATCCTCGCCACCACAACACTCTTTACCCTCCTTTTAGGCACGCTACTTTTCATCTATGCCTTTGATAGGAGATCGTATCTTATTCTTTTTTTATCGTGTCTTGTCTTTGCCGTGTCATTTTATTTAAAACAGGTCGCGATCCTCTTTTTACCCGTCCCGATCTTGCTTTGGATCTTCTTTGGGAAGATAAGAGAAAAGTTTGACCTTACGATTCTACTGTTATTTGTCTTGACCTTTTTACTCCTGATTGCCCCGTGGTATATATATCAGAATCTCGTCGGCGTTGGGGGTAGAGGGGAGTCTCAATATCTGGAGATGTTGGCCGATTCCACCATCTCCATCGGAAATTTGATCCCCGCAATGAAAACATTTATCCGCTTAAATTTATTGCTGACGCTCAACGTATATGAAATCATCATCATCTCCGTCTCAGTATTTTATATGATTATGAGAATAAGAGACGGGGGCACAAAAAATTTTATTCTCCTGTCGTCATGGATCCTGTTTTTCGTTCCGATGATACCCGCTATCGTCTTTAAGGGATATAATCTGAGGCAGGTCATCTTTCCC
>CAZDOD010000006.1:0-15406 GCA_964506935.1 uncultured Thermodesulfobacteriota bacterium
GTTTACGGGGCCAGGAGTTGATTATACTGTGCTATGCAAGGTCACAAAGGCCGAGCCATTGACCGTAATATCCTCGGAGGGAGACTGGTTTAGGGTCAGAAAACAGGACGGCACCGATGGGTGGATACATCGCTTCGTATTCCGCCCGGAGGATACGGCCGGATATCAGGCTCATCCCGTAGATACAAGCCCGACGGGGCCCGATACGTCATCCGGAGGTGTTCAGGGCGATTTTCTAGATTCGCTCAGGACCGGATTTATGGGAAGCGGCGATTACTCGATAACAGGTTCGGCGGGGACCCGCGGCATCGATGCAGGAGAAGAGGGCGGCGGCCAATCAAAAAATTATTATGCAGTGGACTATATGGAGTCCTTTTACATCTCGGATTACGAGATAATCAATTTTATCGATAGCGGAGGACTAAACCGTTGAAGACGAAAAGGGGATGTGCCATAGCCTTATCCCTCTTTTTGTTGATCGAGACCGGTTGTATTACCGTGGCCCAGCCCACGGTTGGGGATTTGGTGAACGTCGTGACTACGATGGCACCCGCGCTCATACCCATAAGCGAGAAGGAGGAGATAGCCATCGGCAGGGACATCGCCGCAAACGTCGCGGGGAGATACGGTGTGGTAGAGGACTATGGACTTACCCGATATGTCAATTTAGTTGGAAACACCGTGGCACGAAAATCGGACAGGCCCAATCTCAGATACCACTTTGCAGTCTTGGACACCGACATCGTAAACGCGTTCGCCTGTCCGGGCGGGTATATTTTTGTTACAAGGGGGACTTTGGAAGTAATTGACAGCGAGTCGGAGCTTGCGGCGGTTCTCGCCCACGAGGTGGCACATGTCGCCAAAAAACATATAGTAAAAGAGATAGAGAAGACAAAGTTTTTGATGGCCGGGGGAAGGGTTGCGGGAGACCTTCTCAACACCGGAAGTCAGGTCTTTGAAGCCGTGACGTCATTAGGGACGGATATCCTCTTTAAAGGGCTTTCCCGCTCGGACGAGTATCAGGCCGATAGATTCTCCCTTATCTACGCATCCGAGGCGGGATACGAACCCATCGGTTTGATCACATTTCTCGAAAAGCTGAAATCAGAAGGCAACAGATCCGGGAGCGAAGGGGTGGCGCTCCTTTTTTCGACACACCCGAAGGTAAACGACAGGCTCATCCGTGCATCGGGGATCATGAGTGAATTGGGTCTCAACGACTATCAAGGGGTCTCACTCCCCGATCGATATAAGGCCAACGTCGCCCCATAGGATATTGAGATTCAGGTGAATTTTATCCCGGTGTTTTGAGGGGGAGTCTTATCTTGATACTGAAAAAGAGATTTTGAAGTAACTACTTTAATTGATCAAAGGAAATTGATAGACCTTCACACACATACCACGGCATCCGACGGTAGCCTCTCCCCCGAGGAGCTGATTAGTCTTGCCCGCGAGATCGGGCTTTCGGGTATTGCAGTCACTGACCACGATACGACCGACGGTGTAGCCCCGGCCAGGGCCGAGGCCGAGAGAATCGGCATGCTTTTTGTCCCCGGAATTGAGATAAGCGCCGAGTACACCGAACATGGCACCATGCATATCTTGGGTTACTTCATAGACGAGAAGAACGGCTATTTCGAAGAGACCCTCCTTTTTTTGAAGGAATCGAGGCGGGAGCGTAATCCCAAGATGATAACGCTCCTAAACGAGGCCGGAGTTGATATAACTATGGATGATGTAGTTGAGGAAGCCGGGGGAGGACAGGTGGGTAGACCCCACTTCGCCAGGGCGATGATAAGGAAGGGATTTTGTGCCTCAACCTCCGAGGCCTTCGATAAATATATCGCGAAGGGTGCCCCGTGCTACGTGAATAAGGATAGGCTTACGCCAAAAGATTCCATCGATCTGATAAGAAGAGCCGGGGGTGTCCCTGTCCTTGCCCACCCGAAGACGTTAAAGCTCCCAGGCCAAAAAGATCTGAAGTCACTTCTAAAAGATCTCGTGAAAAAGGGTCTGATGGGGCTTGAGTGCTACTACTTCAGCAACTCAAAAGAGGAGGAGGCGAACTCCCTCGCCCTGGCGCGTGAACTTGGTCTTTTGATAGTCGGCGGGACCGACTTTCACGGCAAGAACAAACCCAAGGTAAGACTCGGCGTGGGCCTCGGAAACATGAATATTCCAGATGAGGTTCTCGATAATCTCTTCGGCGCGCACAAAAAGTTGACGATAGATTCAATGGTGGAAAAAGGGAAAGAAATACGGCCCGACGGCCCCAAAATATAAATGTCCGATCCACTCAGTTCAGATTTTTTGTCTTTAAAATCAATGAAGTATATTTACACTCTTTCCCCTCGCTTCCGAGGATGTTTTTTACTTGTCGTAATCTATTTTGGCGACGAGTATTTTCTTTGTCATTGACAATCATCCGATATTTTGATAAATTTTCTGACTTTATAGACTTCTGGGAATTTAGGTATGACTGGTCTCAAGCGAACACACTATGCAGGTGAAATAAGAAAAGACACAATCGGAAAAGAGGTGGTGCTCAAAGGCTGGGTCCACAGGAGGAGGGACCACGGAGGGGTGATCTTTATCGATTTGAGGGACAGGGAGGGATTGGCTCAGGTGGTTTTCAACCCCGAGCATGACAAAGAGGTCCATGCGCTGGCCCACCGTCTGAGGAACGAGTTCGTAATCGGTGTGAGGGGGGTAGTCAGGGATCGGCCCGGGGGGATGATAAATCCCCTGATACCGACGGGCGACGTGGAGGTCCTCATAGACGAGCTCGAAATATACAACGAGACGGCACTACCGCCATTTATGATCGACGAATACACCTCCGTCTCGGAGGATCTGAGGCTGAAATACCGCTACCTCGACCTCCGAAGGCCCGAGATGCAAAGGAACATCATCCTTCGCCACAAGGCCTCCCAGAGCGTAAGGAACTACCTCACAGGTAAGGGCTTTATCGAGGTCGAGACCCCGTTTTTGACAAAAAGCACTCCAGAGGGGGCAAGAGACTATCTGGTGCCCAGCAGGGTGAATCCCGGCAACTTTTACGCCCTCCCCCAGTCACCACAGATATTCAAACAGATCCTGATGGTTGCCGGATATGACCGCTACTTCCAGCTGGTCAAGTGCTTTCGGGACGAGGACTTGAGGGCCGACCGCCAGCCCGAATTCACGCAGATAGATATCGAGATGAGCTTTGTGGATATAGACGATGTAATTTCGGCCACAGAGGGGCTCATGGCGAATCTCTGGAGTGAGATACTGGGAGTGAAAGTAAAGACGCCCTTCCCACGAATGACATACAGTGAGGCGAGGGAAAAATACGGGACCGACAAGCCCGACATTCGTTTCGGCCTACCCCTTTCGGATGTGACCGAGGAGCTAAGGGGCTCGGGGCTGAATGTTTTTTCTGAGGTAACGAAGGGGGGAGGGATTATAAAGGCGCTCCTCGTGCCGGAGAGTAACGGTCTTACGAGAAAGGAGCTCGACGATACCGTGGGCTTCGCCCAGGATAGGGGCGCCAAGGGGCTTGCCTGGGCGAGGGTAACAAAAGAGGGCTGGCAGTCTCCGATCGCAAAGTTCTTGAAGCCCGAGGAGATTACGGCGGTAAACAAAAAGACCGGGGCAAAAGAGGGGGGCACCCTCTTTTTCGTTGCCGACGATCTTGATATCACGGACGGTGTCTTGGCCGAACTCAGGCTCCACTTCGGGGAACGGCTCGGTCTTGTCGATAAAGACGCCTATAATTTTTTGTGGATTACACAATTTCCACTGTTTGAATATTCTGCCGAAGAGAAGCGGTACGTATCGATGCATCACCCCTTTACATCTCCGCTTTCTGAAGACATAGATATGCTCACGGTCGGCGCGGGAGACGCCATCTCCAAGGTGAGGGCAATGGCCTACGACATTGTGCTCAACGGAAACGAGATAGGCGGTGGGAGTATCAGGATCAGCGACAGCAAGTTGCAGGAGAAGGTCTTTTTGGCCCTGGGTCTCGATCCCGATGAGGCGAAACAAAAGTTCGGCTTTCTGATGGAGGCGCTGAGCTACGGCGCCCCGCCACACGGCGGCATAGCGCTCGGTTTCGACAGGATCGTGATGATTCTGTGCGGCACTGAAAATATCAGGGACGTCATCGCGTTCCCGAAGACCCAGAAGGCCGCATGCCTCATGACCGGGGCGCCCACAGACGTAAAGAGTCAGCAGCTCAAGGAACTTGGGTTGAAACTCGCTGTCATCAAAAAGGAGAAGTAACCTTGGGGGGGACGCTTGCTCAAAAAATTCTAGCGACCAAAGTCGGAAGACGGCCCGATGAATTGACACCCGGAGAGATCGTCATTGTCCACGTCGATCTCGCCATAGCACAGGATGGGACGGGGCCGTTGGCGATAAGGAGCATAAACGAGATTGGAAAAGGCGAAACGAAACTTAAAGGTCGCTTCCCGAAACACGCAATATTTTTTATTGACCACGCCGCACCTAGCCCGAGAAAAGAGCTCTCCAACGACCATATCTTCATCAGGGAATTTGCGCGCGTTTTCGGGGCGGAGGTCTCGGAGATCGGGTGCGGAATATCCCACCAGATTCTCGCCGAGGATTATGTCTGTCCCGGCGACGTCCTTGTCGGCGCGGATTCACACACAGTAACCGGGGGCGGTCTCTGCGCCTTTGCAACGGGGATGGGCTCGACCGATGTGGGCGTCGGGATGTTGATTGGCAAAACGTGGCTTCGCGTCCCGGAGACGATCAGGGTTGAAGTAACGGGGCGACTCCCAAAAGGCGTATATCCCAAAGACCTGATCCTTTATATCATCGGCGAGATCGGAGCGGACGGCGCGACATACATGGCGCTCGAATTCGGCGGCGACACGATTGACAACATGGATATCTCGGGGAGGCTCACCCTCTCCAACATGGCGGTCGAGGCGGGAGCGAAGGTCGGGCTTATTGCATCCGACGACCTGACCAAGAAATACCTCGAGGAGCGGGGGAGGGGGGACTGCTTTCGCGAGATTAATCCCGATCCCGATGCGAAATACTCAAAAGTCGTAAAGGTCGACGCATCAAAGGTCTCCCCCACCGTGTCGTTTCCCCACGCCGTCGATAACACCCGCCCGATCGAAGAAGTCGGGGAGGTAAAGGTGGATCAGGTCTTTATCGGTACGTGCACAAACGGGAGGATCGAGGATCTCAGGGTTGCGGCGGAAATACTTCGGAATAAAAGGATCGCCGACGGCGTGCGGCTCATCGTAGTTCCTGCATCAAGGGAGGTGTTTCAAAAGGCGATATCGGAGGGATTGATCTCGGTCTTCGTGGATTCGGGTGCGTCGATCTTCGCCCCAGGCTGCGGCCCGTGTGTCGGCGTTCACGAGGGCGTCCTTGGGGACGGCGAGGTCTGTCTCTCGACTCAGAATAGAAATTTTATTGGTAGGATGGGAAATCCCAAGGCCTTCATCTATCTCGCTTCTCCCGCAACCTCTGCCGCCTCCGCCCTGGAGGGCAAAATCGCAGATCCGAGGAAGTATCTTAAATAAATAGATAAGATACAATACCTAAATTATATCCCCCAGCTGCTCCCTCAGCTCGATGTAATCGAGTATCTTCTTAAAGCTCTCAAGGTCACGTATTATCAGGGTCTCCCCCTCCATGCGGAGGAACTCCTTGGCGGTGAGGTTTTCGATGACGCTTTTTGTCTTATCTATCTCCAGCCCGACCCTCCCCGAGAGGTCTGAGAGGGATATCTTCAAAGAAACACCGTCTTTTGTTTTGGTCCCTTTTTGAGACGCCAGCTTGCTGACCATGTCCACCACCTTGCTCGTGGCGTCCTTAAAAAGGAGCGTCTCTATTCGCTGATCGGTGTGCCTTATCCTCAAGACCATCTGCTTCATGATCCTTATTGCAACGTCGGTATTTCGCCTTAATATATGCTCGAACGTATTCTCATCTATGGCAAGGAGTTTCAGGTCGGTCATCGCCACTACGGTGGCGGAGCGGGGGCTTTTATCGAGGATGGCCATCTCCCCGAAGAAATCTCCCTTCCCAAGCTCGGCGAGCGTGGTCTCGATGGCCCTGACCTTCTTGATAATCTTCACCTTTCCGTCGTGGATGATATACATCTCGTGCCCCGAATCCCCCTCGTTGAAAACAACGCTCCCCTTGGGCACGAACCTTCCAAATTTTTTGTATAGCTTCTCCATTTTTAATACCAAAAAAGACGCGAAAAATGATATATGATTTATAATGGAAATGAGTTTTCAAGTCAAGGCTTATTGACAACGGGAGACAAATAGAGTATATATTTGCTTTAATTCTTTTTTTGGAAGCAATGAAAAAACTGATAGCGCCATCCATCCTTTCGGCGGATTTTTCCCGCCTGAAGGAAGAGATAGAGTCGGTCGAGGCGGCCGGCGCCGACTGGATACACATAGACGTCATGGACGGGATGTTCGTCCCCAACATCACCATTGGAATCCCGATAGTGAAATCGGCGCGAAAGGTTACGAAGCTCCCACTCGACGTCCATCTGATGATAGTCGATCCCGCCAGATACATCGAAGATTTCGCAAAAGCCGGCGCCGACATCATCACGATCCATGCCGAGGGAACGGTGCATACCGATAGGACCTTAAATCTTATAAGGTCTCTCGGCAAAAAGGCGGGGATATCGATAAATCCCGGGACGTCTCTATCCACCATCGAGGAGGTCCTGGGACTGGTGGACCTCGTCTTGATAATGAGCGTCAATCCCGGCTTCGGGGGACAGAAATTTATCCCTTACAACATAGATAAGGTAAAGAGGCTAAGGCAAACATTACGGGACAGGGGATTGGAAGAAGTCTTGATAGAGATAGACGGCGGGATTACCGAAGATAACATCGCCGATGTCGCAAAGGCCGGGGTCGATGTCTTCGTATGCGGGTCCGCCGTCTTCGGCGCCGAGGATTACGGGCGTGTAATAGGCAATATGAAATCGATCCTTGAAAAAATTTAAAAAGATTGATATGGTGAAGGCGTCCTGTGCCACTTGATCTAAGGGGGGGAGTCACGCGGGAGTGAAAGTGGTATCTAGGATGAAATAATTTCGGTCGGGATGTAGCGCAGTCTGGTTAGCGCGCATGCTTCGGGAGCATGAGGTCGCTGGTTCAAATCCAGTCATCCCGACCATTTTTTTCTCACATCAAATGGTTGACAAGTTACTCCGTTCTCTACTAATCTAACCGTCAAAAAAAATCGTTAAATCCTTGGAATTTTATTAATCTCACTACCTGTGATTCCAACTCGACTAAGGGTTATATAAAAATATATAAAAAGGAGTAATATGCAGGTTCAATGTCCCAAATGCAGTTATACCGGACAGATCAGTGATAAGCTTATCCCCGACGAGGGTCGAAACTTAAAATGCCCCAAATGCAGAGAGCAGTTTTTCGTTGAGAAATCGGGTGCTCATCATATGACAGAGGATACCTATCGACCCCCGCCAGCAGTAGAGCCAACACCATCAAACACAGGTATAGTTGACAGGAATCCCGCAGGTACTTATCGGCCACCTGCCGGAATAGTGACGACACATACGGATGCTGCCGCAGTCGGTAAGAGTTACATCGTGGCGATAATAGCCGGGGGTGTCGCAGCCTTTATCTGTTCCGTAATATGGGCGGTGATTACTGTCTTAACCGGTTATCAGGTGGGCCTGATGGCAATAGGCGTGGGGCTGTTTGTCGGTATCGGTGTAGGGACTTTTGGTAGTGGTGATGATATAAGTTTTGGAACTATCGGTGCGGTACTCTCCCTCTTTGGTTGTCTATTCGGGAATCTCCTCTCTATATGTGCTTTTATCTCAAGAAATCCACAGAATCCCTCTTTTTTTTCTGTTCTCTTTGATGTGATCTTTCATTTCGACAAGTTGAAAAGTGTATTCGCGGCACATTTCCAGCTGATAGATTTGTTGTTTTACGCTATTGCAATAGTTGCGGGATTCAAAGTCTCAACCGGTGTAGATTTTGATAAAAACTCTGATTGACCGAAAAACGCGCTCTAAAAATACTGGAAATAAATTGGAAATTTGAGAAAAACTCATCCCTCTGATATCTGTTCTGATATGTAAATTATCCACGCTGATATATCAAGAATGGAAAACGAGGGATTTTTTTGTAGAGTCGATCTTCACACAGATAAATCAAACATACGGGCAGGCAACAAAATGACCCTCTTCTTTGCTAACCATCTTTGGAATGAAATCTTTGCAGTCACCTCGAGCTATCGGACACCGGGTGTGAAAACGGCAGCCGGGAGGCGGGTCAACAGCCGAGGGAATTTCCCCCCGCGGGATCTCATGCTTCCTCCTCACCTTCGGGTCGGGAACCGGAACCGCAAAGAGCAAGGCCTTCGTATATGGATGTAGCGGGTTTTTAAAGACCTTCTTGAGTTCCCCCATCTCCACGATCACCCCCAGATACATAATTGCGACGTAATCGCAGATATATTTCGCCGTCGCTAGATCATGGGTGATAAAGAGATACGTCAGGTTATACTTGTCTTTCAAACCGAGCATCAGATCAAGGATGAGGGCGCGTACCGAGACATCCGCCATGGCAATCGGTTCGTCGGCAACGATGAGTTTCGGATTGAGTATCAACGCACGGGCCAGGACGACACGCTGTTTTTGACCGCCGGAAAGCAAGTGTGGGTACCTGTTGTAAATATCGTTGACCGGCGTCAGGGCGACACTATCCATGACCTCTTTGACCCGTTCCTCCTGCTCCTTTTTATTTCCGATCCCCTGTATCCTTATGCTGTATCCTATGTTGTCACCGACGGTCATCCGGGGATTCAAGGACGCATGGGGGTCCTGAAAGACCATCTGCATGTTCGGCCTGAATTTACGAAGTTCAATTCCGTCTAAATGGGTGATGTCCCTCCCGTCAAAAGATATCCTCCCCTCGGTGGAGTCTATGAGCCTCATGATCAGCCTTCCGGTGGTCGTCTTGCCGCACCCGCTCTCCCCACAGAGCCCCATGACCTTGCCCCTCTCTATATTGAAGGAGATGTCATCGACGGCGCGTACAAACGTCTTTTCCTTAGTCAGGAGATTTTCGACAAATCCCTTTTGAACCGGGAAATACTTTTTCAGCCTTTTTACTTCGACAAGATTTGAATCTTTCATCAGGTCCCTTATTTATACAGAAAGCACTCCACGATACGCCCGTCCTTTTCTATCCCGTGAGGCTCGATTTTCTTACAGATCTCCATGACCTTCGGGCACCTCGGATGAAAGGGACATCCCGGCGGGAGATTGATCAGATCGGGAGGGGAGCCGGGCATCGTCTCAAGCTTTTCCTGATCAATATTTATATTCGGTATCGACGCGAGGAGCCCCTTTGTATAGGGGTGGAGAGGATTGTCGTATAGTTCATTCACCTCACCTACCTCGACGATCTTGCCGGCATACATGACAGCCACGCGCTCAGCCAGTTGCGCAACTATCCCCATATTGTGTGTGATGAGGAGGATGGTCAGCCTGTATTCTTCTTTGAGTTTTTTGAGGAGGTCGAGGAAGTGTGCCTCGACGATAACATCGAGGGAGTTTGTCGGCTCATCGGCGATAATAAGCAGGGGGTTTAATATCAATCCGAGTCCGATCATGATGCGCTGACGCATCCCACCCGAAAGCTGGTGTGGAAAATCTTTGAGCCGCGACGGTGAAATTCCCAGATGTTCCACCAATTTTTCAATCCTCTTTATCGCCTCTTCTTTTTTTATGTCTTTTTCGTGAGCCCTGATGGTCTCGATAAAATGTTTGTCTATTCTGACTAGAGGATTGAGGGATGTCATCGGATCCTGAAACACCATCGATATCGCCGATCCTCTGAGAGCTCGCATTTCTGTCTCGGTCTTTGTAACAAGGTCATCGCCCTGAAAGACGATCTTCCCCTTTACGATCTTTCCCGGCGGTCGGATAAGCCTCAAGATCGAAAGGCCGAGCGTCGACTTTCCGCACCCGCTCTCACCGACTAGGCCGACGACCTCCCCCCTCGGTATCTTAAAATCGACCTCTTCAACGGCCCTTACCACGCCGTCAAACGTTGGGTAGTGAATCGAGAGATTCTGTATATCGAGGATTACGTCGTCCAATCAGTTTTCCTTTAGCCGGGGATTCAGTATCTCACTCAGCCCCTCCCCGATCATGGTAAATGAGAGCGCCACGAGGGTTATCATCAGTCCCGGAAACGTTACAATCCACCAGACTCCAAGGGGAATAAAGTTTTTCCCCTTGGACAGATCTATCCCCCAGTCGGGAAGGTCCGGGGGGAGTCCCAATCCGAGGTAAGAGAGGCCGGCCTCGATCAAGATGGCGTCGGCAACATTGAGTGAAAAGACCACCACAACAGAGGCAATGACATTTGGAAATATATATTTTGTGAGAATAGTGCGGGATTTCGCCCCTATAGACCTTGCGGCCTCGACAAATAGCTCTTCCTTGACTGAAAGCACCTGGCCCCGCACGATGCGGAAATAGGTTGGAACGTAGATAACCGCAATGGCGAGGGATATATTGATAATTCCGGGTCCCAGCATCGCCGCCAGGACGATGGCGAGGATCAGCCCCGGAAAGGAGTAGATTGAATCCATTATGAGGGACAGGACCCGGTCGAGCTTCCCGGCGAAGTACCCGGAAAAGAGCCCGATGGGGATACCGACAACCGCCGAAAAAATGGCGGCGATAATCGAGATGACAAGCACCGTCCTCGATCCGTATAAAACCCTTGAGAATACGTCAAACCCCAGGTTATTGGTCCCCATGATGAATTCCCTGTTGGGGGGGGTGAATCGCTCGCCGACTTCGGTGAGGGGATCGTACGGGGCGAGCTTGTGTGCAAAGATCGATGAGAATATGATGACTGAGAGGATAACGGCACCGACCACAACAATATACCACTCAGCACGATGCTTTTTTCCCATCGTGATGAAAAAGCGAAATGGTCTTCTTATCAGGTCAATAAACATAATTATCTCGTCAGTATCTCACCCTCGGGTCTATTAGAGAATAGATGATATCAACAACAAGCGATATTAATGCGACCAGCATTGCAATAAATACGACCGTCCCCTGAATAGCGGGAAAATCCCTGTATCTTACCGATTCCACCAAAAACTCCCCCATCCCGGGCCATGAGAATGTAGTCTCGGTGAGGACCGCCCCCGCCATGAGGAGCGCAAATTGGAGCCCCATCATCGTAAGCACCGGCACGAAGGCGTTAAGTAGGGCGTGCTTATAGACAACGCTTTTGTTTGGCAGCCCCCTCGCTTCGGCCGCGAGGATATAATCCTGTTTTAGGACGTCGAGCATATTTGCCCGCGTCAGCCTTACGAATATCCCTGAGAGGATTAGCCCCAAGGTCAGTGACGGCAGCACCAGATGATACAGCGCATCCCATATCTGGGGGGCGTTCCCACAAATTATCCCGTCAAGGACGAGGAGGCCGGTTTTCACCTCCAGCCTCACACCTGAGCCGATTCTGTTTGCAATAGGAAACCAGTCGAGCCATATTCCAAAGATTATCTGGAGCATGATCCCGAACCAGAATATAGGAATAGAATATATAGTAATGCCGTAAAGACGTATAGTATAGTCTATTGGTGTCTTTCGTTTCTCTGCGGAATAGGCCCCTAAGAATATCCCTACAATAAAAGCGATCAGAAGACTAAAGATCGTAAGCTCCAGCGTCGCCGGAAACCTCTCCTTAATCTTCTTCCATACGGGGACCTTAAAATATGTGGATGTCCCGAAATCTCCTTTGATAAAATCGGCGAAGTAATCGACAAACTGGTTATCTATGCCGAAAGATATGATGGGTTTGTCTAGTCCGAGTTCATGCCTCGTTTTGTCCATCTGTTCCTTCGGTGCGTGTGCGCCGAGCATAGATTTGACGGGATCACCCGGCATGATACGAACGATGATAAAGACTATCGTCATGAGGATAAAGAGCATGGGGATGGTAAGCAATATCCTCGTTATTATGTATGCCTTGAGTGACTGCATGAATCTCTAGAATAGACCAATAGTAAAGTAAAGAAGAGGGGGAAGATATATATCTTCCCCCTTATAAATCTAGACGGATTTTTTACTTCCTGTAAACCGTGTCGTAATTGAAGATCATTGTTGGTGCAACACGGATCCCCGCTATGTCGGGCTGGGTTACGAGGAAGAGCTTGCCCTGAAAGACCGGGCAGGTGGGAACCTCAACCGCCCAGTAATCCTGTGCGTCCTCATAGAGCTTTGTCCTCTCCTTCTCGCTTATAGTGACTTGGGCGTCTAGGAGGTACTTGTCCATAGTTTCGTCGGCGTAAAAGATACCCATGCTGTCGGATGCCGTTGAAAGGGCGAACGGGGAGGTGTAATCGTCGGGGTCGATATAATCAGGATACCATCCGAGGAGAAAAGCGCTCATATTCCCCTTATCGAAGTTGTCGGTATAGGTACCCCACTCTGCGCTCTTGAGCTCTACCTTCATGACACCGGTCGCCTCAAATCCCTGCTTGAGGAGGAGGGCCACGTCGGATTCGGTATCACCGTAGTGGGATGGCGTATACCAGAACTCGAACGTAAATGGATTCTCCTCATTATACCCGAGGCCGGCGAGGAGCTCCTTCGCCTTATCGATGTTGTATTCACCCCACTCGTCTTTGAAAGAATCCTTGTGGCTCCACATGCCGATCGGGACCATCGAATAGAGTGGATCAACCGTTCCGAGGAAGATCTTCTCAACGACGGAGTTTCGATCGACGGCGCAGGCAACGGCCTCCCTTAGGATCTTATCGGTAAAGGGATCACCCGTGCAGACAAAACAGATGTACCGGATATACGCACCCGAGGCCTCAACGACTTTAAGGGTCTCGCTCTCCTTTAGGTCTGCGATGTCTGTCGGGTTGAGAGTCTTCCATGCGATATCAATCTCGCCCTTTTCCACCGCAAGGCGCATGGTGGTCGCATCCTTATAGAATTTAAGGATGACCCTATCGTTTTTGGCGGGCTCGCCATAATAATCGGGATTCTTGACGAGAACCATCTCAACATCCCTTACGAAGCTCTCGACCATGTAAGGGCCGATAGCTGTCAGGGTATCCGGATCTGCAACGATCTTATCTTCCGGATAGAAATTCGGATTAACGGGGAAATAGGGGGGCGAAGCGACGAGGGCGGGGAAGTAGGCATATGAATCCTTGAGCACGAATTTCACCGTGTATTCATCGATCACGTCTACATGATCTACGAAATCATCCACCAACCATGAGGGATCTCCCTTGAGTCTGATAACCCTGTCGATCGAGTATTTTACTAACTCTGCGTTAAATGGAGTTCCATCGGAAAATTTCAGGCCCTCCCGAAGCTTAAAGGTCCACTCCTTGCTGTCCGCTGAGGCTTCGGGCCACTCCGCCGCTAGACCGGGAACAATCTCTGTAGTCCCCGGCTTGTAGGTCAACAAACCGCTTGATATATTTTGGAAGATCTCCCATGTGTAGAAGTCATACGCCTGGCAAGGATCGAGATCGGTAATCTTATCGGTTATACCGATAATGATGACCGACTCCTCCCCGGGTGTAGTTGCGGGCTTTTCACATGCGATGAAGAGCATCGCCAGAAGCCCGACACCTAAGACCAGAGAGAAAATGAGCAGTTTTGACTTAGACATCTTCATAAAAACTCCTTTTAAAGTTAATATGTAAAAAAAAGTAACAAACACACACACCCAAAAAAAGATGATTCTTCTTGTTGCATTTATCTCAAATCTATCGTTCTAAATCGCTTTTTTCGCTTAATTTAGAATAATTATCTAAAAATCTTGACACTCTTTTGCTACAATCTATACGAATATATATACTATTTTATGCTATCTTTTGTCAATAGATTTTTTATTCTTTCTTTTAGGCGAATTTTATGAAATTTATTTGAATTTTTTAGAAACCAAAGGTATGCTAAACTCAAAACATTTAACGGAACATTTATAAAGGAGCTTGATGGTATTATGGATATCTCGTCTTTTGTATGTAAGCGCTGCGGCGCAGAGATCGAAATTGGCGCCAAAGGGAAAATTGCGACCTGCAAATATTGTGGCGGAAAATATAATATCACTTTCAGTAACGGTTCTTTTTCGGCCCGTCCAATAGATAAAAATATTGATTATCGGGTAAAAGAACTCATAAATGAAAAAAGGGAATTGGAGGAAAGCTTAAAAAACATCGAAGAGGGTAAGAAAAAATGGAAGCTGTTTCTATCTTCCTTTTATGCTGGAAAGGGTAAAAAAACACCTGAGATGCAAAGAATCTATGAGGAGGCAAAATCTAACTTCATAATGGGATATGGTATAGAGAATAAGGAGTTAATCACTAACTACTGCAATATCGAGTATCTAGATGCAAATGAAAACCCCATGTCTCCCCTTACTTGTTATTTGATATTAATAGGGACAATCATATCTTTATTTATATTAGGCACTATATCTATAAAGAATGGTGATACCAAGTTAGGTATCATACTCCTTTCGTCGGGATTTGTCCTGCTCGTCTTTATGCTTTTTGGAATGCTCGGCGTAAACGCAGAAAAAAAAGATAAAGAAAGTAAAAAAGAGTCGAAGAAAAAACTTTCAGAAATAGAACGCGAGATGCAAAAACGACTCGACAGCCTCTAAATGTGAAATGTTATCCTCTAGAATACTTCACTTCATATTAGCCAAAGCAAAAGGCAAAAATGCTTATAAGGAAATACTCACAGAGGGAGAACTTCGCTACGGACATCTATAAAGGGGAAGAGACCCCTAAATGAAAAAATCCGATGCATCATGCTGACAGTGTAATCGCCATTTGCAGGTTGAGAGATATCGGATATCTTCAGGTAAATCTAATCCCCTACCGCATTTTCACCTTTTGTTTGATTTTATCTTATTGTCATTCTTTCTTGACAAGCTTCACATAGCAGGTATCATCACCTTTTGCCTTACAGAGCACCTCTCTTGCAATGTAGGTGTCTTTGCCAAACGCCCAATCAGAAAGATACTGAATAGCCCCTTCATAGTGAGCGCATACCGGCCTTGTGAAACTGTACCCTTCACACGATAAGCAATCGAAGCTGTCAAATTCGGCGATCCCCTCGTCATTGATTACGAGCTTCCCTTTGCCAGTGACTGTGACGAAAATATCCACCCCCTTGTTGAATTTCTCTTTGGGGGGGAGAGAGGCGAAACTATCCAATAAATGCCCGAGATCCACAGCGAATTTCATGGCCGTGAAGCCTATTCTCCTCCATAAAACGATACCTCCCTTAAAACCCATGAGGTCCATGATAGTCCTATAGATCGCCGCCTGTTCAGATACCTTTATGCACGGTTCAAAATTA
>CAZDOD010000006.1:15416-18765 GCA_964506935.1 uncultured Thermodesulfobacteriota bacterium
GGGGGATTATCGTAAATACTCTTTTGGTTAGCATTATTGAAAATCATCTTCGTTGCGTTTTCCCCCATTATCTCGTCAATCGCCACAAGGGCTCCCCTTATGGATATGTTGGTCGCCATCCTTTCCTCAGGTGCCATGTCTTCATCTCCAATTCATAAATAGGTGGTAATTACTTAAGGTTTGTCTCAAAGTATAGTTGCTTATACTTAATTGAAACCCGGTTGCATCTTATACCTCTAGATTTTATTCCACGAATTCCAATTTTGTCAAGGGACGGGCCTCTGATTTAAAATTTAAGATTAACTTATATGTTGTAATTCAATAGCGACTTGGTAAGCTTTAGCCTTTTTTTGTCACTGAAAAACGGAAATTATTGGCTAAGGCTAAGGACGTGCGATCCAGCGACCTAACCAATCACGTTCGGGTCGTTTTTGTTTTGGAGCTTGGAGAGGTAAAAAATAAAATTTAAGCCCTGAGACTGTTAAAAACACAAAAAGCTTGCATTTGAGAGTTAATTTTAATAATATTCGCTAGTTTGGTACTGATATTCTTTTGTGATAGGATATCCTGCCTCAAAATCAGATCTCAAATTGGGCCTTTTAGCCTTTTAATATTAGTGGTGATTGCTGAATTATCCCGATTGATATTAAGCTTCGAAGGGATGACTTAACTGATTAGAGTGATATTTAATTTGTTTTACCCAAATACAAAAGGAGGAAAGTATGGCGGAAAAAGTATGGCATAAGTTTTACCCACCGGGCGTGCCAAAGAATATCGATTACGAAAAACTCACCATCCCACAGGCACTAACCAGGTCAGCGAAAAATTATCCGAAAAAATCGGCCATTGACTACATGGGCAAAAAGATCAACTATAAGGAACTTGAAGATCTGGTGAACCGCTTTGCCCGTGCACTAATCGATATCGGCGTCAAAAAGGGAGACAACGTGGCTGTATGCCTTCCGAATATCCCCCAAGTGGTCATAGCTGATCTCGCCATTATGCGCATCGGAGCCGTAATTGCACAGAACAATCCCCTCTATACCGAGCGCGAGCTCGAATATCAGCTCAATGACTCCGGATCGGAGTACATTATTACGATGTCGCTTCTGGTTCCCCGCATACAGGGATTAATGTCCAAAACCAAGATAAAAAAAATAATCGCATGCCATATTCATTCATATCTCTCATTTCCAAAAAAGCAACTTTTTCCTTATGTGAAGAAGGCGATGCACAGGGAGATCCAAGAGACCGATAGCATTATGGTTTTTAGTAACCTGATAAAAAAATACTCTAAGGAACCTGTAAAAGACAAGAGCAAGTTAGACGAGCTCGCCACACTAATCTACACCGGCGGCACAACTGGTGTCAGCAAGGGAGTAATGCTCTCCCATAAGAATCTCTCTGTCAATGTACAGCAGATACAGAGGTGGTTTCCCGATCTCGTTTCAGGGGAGGATTCGATTGTCGGTACCTATCCCCTGTTTCATTCGGCGGGTAACATCATAAGCTGTTTTGCTATCTGGTTGGGTTGGGAACAGGTACTGATACCTCGTCCCGAGCCGAAGGGAATTGTTGAAATCTTAAAGAGGAATAAGCCTGAGTGGCTCCCGGGCGTTCCGACCATCTTCGTAGGGCTTTTGAATGAACCGAGTTTCCGTAAATTGGATCTCACCTTCATAAAAGGATTTTTCTCCGCCGCAGCCCCCCTCGCGCCGGAGACACTGCGTGACTTAAAGGATCTTACCGGGGCTACTATGTCCGAGATCTACGGGATGACCGAGGTCTCTCCGGCGGCGACGATCACCCCAAGCAGCGGGACAATTAAACCCGGGACCGTCGGTATCCCGATTGCGGACACGGACGTCAAGGTAATGGACCCGGAGACCGGGAAAAAAGAGCTAGGCCCCAATGAGACGGGGGAGATAATCATCAAGGGCCCACAGCTTATGATGGGGTACTATAACAAGCCTAAAGAAACGAAAGAGGCCGTAAGAGGTGGGTGGTTCTATTCGGGCGACCTCGGATTTTTCGATGAGGACGGATATCTCAGCATCGTCGACCGTAAAAAAGATATGGTCATCGCCGGGGGATACAATATCTACCCCGTGGAGATAGACAACATCCTATATGAGCACCCGAAGATTCTAGAAGCCTGCGCCGCGGGAGTGCCGGACAAATACAGGGGCGAGACGATCAAGGCGTTTATCGTCGTAAAACCTGGGGAGAAACTGACCGAGGAGGAGGTCAAAGATTACTGCAAAAAGAACCTCGCCGCCTACAAGGTCCCGAAGGTTGTCGAGTTTATGGATGAACTCCCGAAGAGCACGGTGGGAAAGGTTCTCAGGAGAAAGCTCAGAGATATGGAGATAGAGCGGGCGAAAGGGTCGGGTAAATAGTTAAATAGGCAAAAGGTATTTCTCAAAGGCATGCCTTTGAGATTTTTCATCCGTAGTGGAGTGGTTTTATATCGTCAGAAACTGGAAGGAGTATCTCTTGGGCTCAAGAGATGCTCTTTCTATATTAAGAAAAAGGTGTTACAATACATCATATTTAGGCTACTTATAGCCATAGGAGGATTAAAAATGAAAAATAAAACAAGACTTATTGCTTTCGTAATCTTTGCAACGACACTTGCCTTTCTCTTGGCCTCTGGCGGGTGTGCACCTGCTCCCAAACCGGGCGAGCCTTCGGTGATGCTTGATAAAAATGCCTACGCGCCGGGAGAAATGATTACCGTAACCTTCACCGCGTCACCGACATATCCGATAAATGCATGGGTTGGGATAATACCCTCTGAAGTCCCCCACGGAGATGAGGCGACAAACGATCAGTACGACATGGCTTATCAATATCTCAACGGGATGACTGTGGGCACATTGATGTTTAACGCCCCTACGACTCCCGGTTCATACGATATCCGTATGCACGATACCGACAATGACGGGATAGAGGTGGCATCGGCAACATTTAAGGTGAAGTAAGAAAAGAAAGGTCAGATAAGTATTCGGTTTATCTCGCTTTTTATTGAGACTATTTAAGGACGGTCACTAGACCGTCCTTTTTTTATGACCTCGATAGATACTCCAAGAAAATGGCTTGATTTTAATACGCCATCTGAAGTATTCTTTAAAAAATTCATTGCGATAAAAGCTAAATTTATACGAAATTGTGAGGAGGTGTTATGAAAAAAAAGTTAGCTGTAATTTTAGCCGGATTTCTCTTTATTGTCATCATTGCCTGGGTCGGCATCTTTGAGATATATCAGGTGCCTCCGCGGGTTTTTACAAACGCCTTCTGGACACCTGACGAGATCGATACAGACATCGATACGGTAGTTATGGTCGAT
>CAZDOD010000006.1:18775-36106 GCA_964506935.1 uncultured Thermodesulfobacteriota bacterium
CCGGGAGTTTTCTCGATGAAGAGGCGGATGTAAATATCGTTATAATCCACTTTCTCGATGCCGGCAAAGATAAGATCGATTCGCTTGGTCCCAAAGCCGTTATCCTCACCGGTTACAAACAACCGCTTTCCACATACGATTTTGATGAAATGGAAGGCCTGTTTTCATTCCTCAGAGAGACGGAGCTTCCGGTACTTGGGATATGTGGAGGACATCAGTTTATCGGCAAGGCGTATGGTTCCGATATCGTGCCCTTGGGGAGTCTGGAAAAGGGTTTTTTTGAAGTGACGTTATTAGAAGATGACCCGATTCTTTCCGGCCTCTCCTCACCTATCAAGACGTTTCTGTGGCATGAACTTCAGGTCGATCCACTACCGGAGGATTTTATCCTCCTCGGTTCCGGAGATCTTTGCAATATACAGATTATGAGGCACCGCACGAAACCGATCTATGGGGTGCAGTTTCATCCCGAGTATTCATCGAGGCGGTATCATGACGGGGTTGTGATATTCAGAAACTTCCTTAAAATCGCCGGAGTGGAGGTAAAATCAAAATAAATAGGCTTTTGGTTGAAAAAAACCTGTTTCCCCATTTATAGAGATTTTTTTGCTAAACCGGGACGACAAAAGAGATTCTAATTACAATTATTTCAGTACTTTATCGAATTATTGATATTTCTTGGGAAAGGAGCACTCAGGCAAAAAATCCAGCCATTCTGACCATTTTTTATTTATTATATCGGTTGTGTGACGTGAGATTTTCATATCGATTGCCATTTCACTATATTGTGTCTGGGTTGGATAGGCGGAAAGTCCTTTTTTAATTTTGGGCTTGGCCCCTTTTTAGGAGGAGAAAAATGAAAAAATCAAGATTGGCCCTGATTTTACTCATTACAATCCTTTTTTCTTTAGCGCCATTAACAGGAGAAACCCGGGAGTCGGCAGAAGGATTGTACAAAGAAGGGCTTGAGTTTATGAAGCAAGAGAATCTCAATAAGGCCCTGGAATCCTTTGACAGATCCATTGAGATTGACCCCCTTGGAAATCCCGAGGCATACTTTTATCGAGCAAAAGTCTATGAATCCCTGGGTAAATACGAGGATGCGGTTTTTGACTATTTAAAATCATGCGAGTTGGGCTCTGTTCACTGTGCTGAGGTAATGCCGGATAAACTGGTTGACTTACAAAAAGTCCCGAGAAGCAAATGGGAGGTTGGAGATTTTGGATATCATGTTGATTCTCAAGGAGAAAACACCTACGGACCTCTGAATGCTGTGGATGGATTTTCTAGAACGGCATGGGTGACGAGAGATGACCCATCGTCTATCCTTGAAGATATGATGATTGGGTTTAAATCCCTGGCCGATGCTACTGTAAGCGAATTTACAATTCGCAGTGGATATTGTAAGAGCATGGATATATGGGAAAAGAACTCCCGGGTAAAAAGTGTGGCTGTAATCATAAACGGTAAACCTGTGGGTGTTTTTAAATTGAAAGACATCGTTGATGAGCAAACATTTTCACTGGGCAAAGATTATAGTCTAAAAGCTGATGATATTATTTCATTTCTTATTATCGAGACCTATCCGGGAAGCAAGTACACTGATGTGGCGATTTCTGAATTACGCCTGGCTAACGATATTGAAACAGTACTGAATGACACTGAAACGATTTCCCTTCCAATGACTCTCTACCCTTATTCCCCGATGGGTTATGGAAATCCTGGCCGTACAAACACATATGACGAAGAAGGTGTCCAGGTCTTTCACAGGCTCAAATGGAAGTTCAAGACGGGTGATTGGAATGTTTCAACTCCCTGTGTTACAGGCGGAGTCGCCTATTTCGGAAGCTCAAATGGTAATTTTTATGCCGTTGAAGCAGAAACAGGCAAAGAATTATGGCGATTTAAGACCGAATACTCCGTAAATCACTCCCCCTGCGTCGATGACAATGTCGTGTACTTTGGAAGTGGGGACAATAATCTTTATGCAGTGGATGCAAAGACAGGTCAAGAACTGTGGCGGTTTAAAACCGGGGGTTGGCTAGCTTCAAATCCTTGTGTCGTCGATGGTGTTGTCTACTTCGGAAGCGATGATGGCAATCTTTATGCCGTGGATGCAAAGACGGGACAAGAATTATGGAGATTCGAGACGGGAGGCAGAGCGGGCTCGTCCCCTTGTGTCGTCGATGGTGTGGTCTACTTCGAAAGCGATGATGGTAATCTTTATAGTGTGGATGCAAAGAGTGGTCAAGAATTATGGAGATTCACATCGAAGGGGGATTATATAGGTAATCCCCGGGTAATCGGCGGTGTGGTCTACTTCAAAGATGGATATGAGAAGATTTATGGTGTGGATGCAAAAACCGGTCAAGAATTATGGAATTTCAAGTGGAATGGTTGTATAGGTGCTTGGTGTCCGTCCGGTGGTGTAATATACTTCAGCAGCAGTAAATTCGACCCTGATTGCTTCGAAGAAGACATTGTCTATGCCGTGGACATAAAGAGTGGTATTGAATTATGGCAAAGAAGTTATTGGATAGGAACCTCACTCTGTGTCGTTGCAGGTGTTGTATATTTTGCGATCCATGGTGATACTTTATGTACCTTAGATGCAGAGACAGGTCGTGAACTATGGCGATTCAAGGGGGAAGGAGGATCTTGGGAGTCGGTAGTAGAGCCGCTCTCTAATCCCTGTGTTGTCGACGGTGTTGTCTACTTCGGAAGCTGGGATGGGTATTTATATGCCCTAGAGTGAGGGTGGGAATGCTAGGGGATAACCCGATCCTTTCGGGCCTATCCTCACCTATCAAGACCTTTTTCTGGCATGAGCTCGAGGTCGATCCGTTTTTTATTTTTTTAAAAAGAGAAATTGTAGTTACTTTGAATCATCGAGATGGAACTGTTCAGAAAATTACAAAAATTCCAGTGATATAGTTGGTTTGGGGATTTTTTTGAAACGGGTTTCCGAAAACTTGAAGAGATGATGGATTAATTTCTTCTATTAATCACCCTTGCATCATCTTTCTATATGCCATGAAATCGTCATACATCCTGTGGAAAACCTGATATTTTATATCGTGGTATTTTTTCACTTCTCCTCCCTCGGGCTCGATGATATCTCCGGGCGCCTCCATAGCGGCCATCGCCTCCATGATTGATGGGAAATTTCCGCTTGCCACCGCCCCCAACACCGCCGACCCAAGAAGCACGGCCTCAGATTCCCTCCCCAACACCACGCGGCAACCGGTGATATCGGCGTGTTCTCTTATGAAGACCGGGTTCTTAGTCCCGCCGCCGCATGCGACGATCGTGTCAATCGAAAAGCCGCGGGCGTTCATCTCCTCGATTATATGGCGGGTTCCGTAGCCGATCGCCTGAATTGCCGCGAGATACTCGAGGGCGAGATCGTCGATTGTATCCGAGAGGCGTAGCCCGCTGATCACCCCGCGCAGTGTCGCATCCGCCCTCGGGGAGCGGTTGCCGTGAAAATACGGCAAGACGTGAAGGTCTTCGGTGAGGAGTGCCGGAAATTTTTTATCTTTTGCGAGGATAGCCAGTCGATTATTTAGGAGATGATATATGGTCTTTTTTTGTTTTTTTGCCGATTCTTTTAGCTCGGTGCCTCTGATGTGGGAAAAGATGATGTGGTCGATCAATGAACCGGTGGCGCTCTGCCCGCCCTCGGTGAGCCACATTCCCGGAATCATCGCCGAAAAGTAGGGCCCCCAGATGCCGGGGACGAATATCGGCTCCCGGCTTGCTGCCATGTGGCAGCTGCTCGTGCCGCCGATCAGTGCGAGCCTCGTCTCCAAAACCTTTGGGCTCGGAGCGCTTTTATCAATGACCATACCCAGAAGGCCAAGGCCCCCGGCATGGGCATCGATGATCGATACCCCAACCGGCGTTCCCTCCATCAGACCCAGCTCGCCGGAAGCTTTCTTAGCGATCCCGCCGCCGATAGCCTCCCCCATTGGACGGATACGGGTGCCGATGCGATTAAATCCCTCGGACGCCAGATCCCCCAGCCCGGCCTTTATAAAAAATGTCTCGTCCCACTTTTTTTCGTGTCCCAGATATGTCCATTTACACACCGTGCTGCAGAGCGACCGGGTATCGTCCCCGGTGGCCCGATAGGTGAGATAATCGGGGAGGTCGAAAAATCGGGCGGCCCCCTTCCACGTTCCGGGGAGGTTTCTCTTTATCCACAGGAGCTTAGGTGTCTGCATCTCGGGGGAGATGACACCGCCGACATATTTTAAGACCTCATGGCCCTGATCGTTGATTTCTTTGGTCTCAAGCATCGCGCGGTGATCCATCCAGACGATTACGTTCTGATAACGATTTCCGGTCGGGGAGACAGTTACCGGATTGTCTTCTTCGTCCAAGACCACGAGTGAGCAGGTGGCGTCAAAGCCGATCCCTTTTACCGCTTCGGGCCTCGCCTTGGCCCCTTTGATCGCACCCCGGACGCAAGTTACGACCGCTCTCCAGATGTCGTTCGAGCCTTGCTCGACAAAGTCGGGCCTCGGCTTCCACATCTTGATGGGATGTTCGGCGCTCCCCAGCATCCTCCCAGACGAGTCAAAGACGCCGGCACGGGCGCTCCCCGTCCCGACGTCGACGCCGATATAGAGATTCTCGTGATTTTCATTCATCTTATCTCACCCCTAATATCCTCACCTTGAAACCGAGCTCTCGGCTGAGGGCCACCATCTCGCCGAATATATCGCCGTATGCCACAGCGACGTGGTTACTGAGATAGTGTGCCATCAGCGTGTCTCTTGATATTCCGAGGTCTGTGGCCATAAACGGCCACTGGCGGGTCGTTCCCTCCCACCACTCGTCACGTGTCTTGTCGGGGAGTTTTACGACTTCACCTTTCCCGACATCCATCCAGAGCTCGCCCCCCTTGATGTACGCCCGCGCCCACGTGACTTTCCCCGGAAGGCTCTCGCCGGTGAAGGTGCCGCCGGGGATCGGGAAATAGCCGGCCGGCTGGCGGTAGGAGTGGACCCCGGAGAGGCTCTTCATGTCGTGATTGAAGGCGTAGGCGCTCGAAGAGCCGCTGTTGAGGAGCACCCATAAAAACCTCCCGTCGTATTCTGAGCCCCAGCGCACGTCGTGGAACATCACCGCCTCGGGCATTCCCTTCTTTATGAGGATCCTCTTCATCAACTCCATCGGTATCGCGTTCCCTTGGTCTGCCTCGGTGGAATCGACGATCGTTTTCCCATCGCCTTCGGGACGACATCCGCTGTTGAGGAGTCCCTCGGCGAAATCGGACGGCGGCCGAAGCTGGATCAGGCCGAGCTGATACTGCCAGCCTATGCAATCGGCCTTGAACTCATCTACTAGATCAATGACCGCAAGATAATCTCGGAGCTGCTCCCTGGTGGCGTCCTCGTCGAAGTCGTCTGCGCCCGCTTCGCCGTAGTGAAAGGTCACCCCGGCACTGGCAACGAACCTGAAGGCGTCGTCTATGCGCCTGGTTTCAATCCCCCTCCCGCGGTCGATGATCCACGCCTGATCGACTTTGTGCTCGGAAAATCCCACCCCTCCGAGAAGGCGGGGGCCGAAGTATCCGTTGATCATCCCCATGCTGGTATCCCCCAGCATTAATATTAAGATTCGGCGCTTTTCAATCTCGCCCGCTATTTCTCGGGCGACCGAGGCCGCCTCGTCGCTTATGGAAGCGCTTTTTGTGATCTCGTCTTCGGGATATTTTATGGCACCCGTGCTGCACCACTCTTCGAGCCTCGACATGAAAACGTCATCTGTGGCAAAGTCCTGGGCACTCGTCCATATCCGGGAGTGTTTGCGCCCTATGCTCTCAAGGCAGGCGCTGGTGTTGAGTAGCCCCACGAGTCCCGGCCATGTGCCCGAAAAATTGCTTGCCAGTAAAAGAGGTGATTCTTTACCCATTGTGCCGTCGGTCGTGTGGGGGCCGTAGACCCAGTGGGCGAAGATGCCGATGAGTGGATCGTCTACCCGCCCCAGCTTTTCGATCGATTCGTTTGGCTTTGTGATAAATCCCTCGATGCGATAATATTTTTTGCCGAGGTGATCGAGTGCCGCTTCAAGCTTTTTCGTTGCATTTGTCATCTCGGGGATTGTGTCTTCGTTTGGTTTGGCGCGGTAATCGCCGGGCCAGAATATCCCGATTTTTGTGCTCATCATCTTTTCCCTTTCATTTAAAGTGAATGCTATCTATTTAAATCCCAAACCCGCGGGGGCGTGATTGATCCCGTATCTCTTGATTTGGACCGGAAGTACAATCTCGCGGTATTCGCCGCCCCAAGAGCCTTCGATTCGCTCAATCAGCATCCGTGTCGCCACCCTCCCTATTTCCCGGCGGGGTTGATCTGCGATGATGATTGGACGGCCCAGAAGATCCGCGAAAGGAACGCCGTCAAAGGCCGCGACGGCGATGTGGACCGCGGGCCCTCCGATCTCCATAAGGACCTCGAGGACGCCGATGAGGATGTTGTTATTGGCGGCGACGATTGCGTCGGGCACATCTTTCGATCTCATAAACTTCTCGGCGGCCCTTCGCCCCGTCTCGATATCGTAGGGACCGGTCTCAACGAGAGCTTCATTGAGAGTGACCCCGGAATTTAATATCCCCTCCCTGAATCCCTCCATCCGCTCCGAACCCGTCCACGTATCTCTTGGCCCTCCGGCGACGGCGATGTTGCTTTTTCCGATACCGACGAGGGCCGATATGAGTTCGCGCGCCCCCGAGCGGTTATCGACCACGACGCTGTCGCACAGGATGCCGTTGACACGCCTGTCCATAAAAACAAGGGGAAAGTCCTTCTCGACAAGTAGCGACAAAGAATCATGTGGGTGGACATCGGCGGGCGTCATGATAAGGCCGTCAACCGGGCGTGAGCGCAAAAGCGCTAAATATTCGGACTCGCGATCCCGGTTTTCGCCGCTAGTGGCGACGACGACGCCGTAGCCGAGGGACGACGCCTCGGCCTCACATGCGGCGGCAATCGTTGCGAAGAAGGGATTGGAGAGATCCGTGACCAGAAGGCCGAGGGTGTCGGTTTTATTTGTGCGGAGCGCCCG
Organism: uncultured Thermodesulfobacteriota bacterium; assembly: GCA_964506935.1. Classification (GTDB taxonomy): domain Bacteria; phylum Desulfobacterota; class Zymogenia; order Zymogenales; family Zymogenaceae; genus CAZDOD01. Next base: position 25,850 of record CAZDOD010000006.1, read on the forward strand.
TGCGGCGAGGTTCGGGCGATAGCCGAGCTCGCCTGCGATATCGATGATCCGCCTTGAGGTATCATCTCCGATTCGGGCGGACTTGCCCTTTCCGGAGAGCACACGGCTTACGGTCGAGGAGTTGACCCCGGCGAGCCGCGCGATGTCTTGTATCTTGGGAGGCATCGATTTTTTCCTTGCACAATCGATTGTGCATGCTACAATAACACGGCGTTTTTACACTGTCAAGGGCGGGTCTCGATTAAAAGATAGAATTTTTGCCTCATTTAGAGACCCATGAAAACTTTCTTATATTAAAAAACCACCGTTTTTTATTGCGGAGGATAGTTATGATTTACGACCCTAAGTCATTATATCATCTCCCGAAGGGTGTCGAGACACGATGGGCCAGCCCCGAAAACTGGGATGGAAAAAGGGGTGCCGGAGGAAAGGAGAACGCCGGCCGCAAGGGATCGCCCTGTTTTTTCCTCCCGGAGGGTGAAGAAAAGGTCCTTGCCGAGGTAACCGGGACGAGCGGCACCCTAAGGCGCATCTGGATAACGATCTCCGATAGAACTCCGAAGATGCTTCGCGGCTTACGACTCGACATCTATTGGGATGGTGCCGAGTCCCCGGCGGTCTCTGCGCCTATAGGGGATTTTTTCGGCCACGGCCTCGGACGGATGAGGCCGTTTGAGTCTTTTCTGTTTTCAAGCCCGGAGGGGAGGAGCTTCAATTCATTTGTTCCGATGCCCTTTAAGAAGGGGATGAAGGTTGTAGTGACCAACGAGAGCAACACTAATCTTACGCTCTTTTATTACGATGTCGATTACACGATAGGCGATGAGCACAAAGATGACGTCCCGTATTTTCACGCCCACTTCAGAAGGGAAAATCCCACGACACTAAAAAAGGACTTCGAGATACTGCCAGAGGTAATCGGAAGGGGGCGGTATCTTGGTGCGCATATCGGAGTCATCGTCAATAAAAAGGCCTATGCGACGACGTGGTGGGGCGAGGGGGAGGTGAAGATCTACCTCGACGGCGACAGGGAATATCCGACGCTTTGCGGCACGGGGACGGAGGATTACATAGGCACCGCCTTCGGGCAGGGGAGGTTCAGCCACATCTATCAGGGATGTCCGCTGGCCGATGACAAGAACATGCAGTTCTCATTCTACCGCCTCCACATCCCCGATCCGGTCTATTTCAAAAAAGATATCAGGGTCACCCTCCAGCAGATGGGGATCTGGGAGGTCGAGACAAAAAAGCTTCTGATCAAATCGTCTCCGAAGGTGTTCCGGGCTGGCCCCGGGATGGAGGAGGTTGACCTCAGGGAGCTCGGCGATGATTGGCCGATCGGCTACTACGAGCGCGAGGACGATGTATCGAGTTGCGTGTATTTTTACTTGGATCGGCCGACAAATGATCTAGACCCGATCGATTCGGCACAAAAGAGAATGGAGGGGCTATTCGAGGACACCGAGATAAAGACTCATGAGGGGATTTGACACACGTGTTTTTCCAGTGACGTAATTTTATACGCCGAATATCCGAACGAAATCGTAAAATAGGCGATCTAAAAGGATCGAACCATGAAAAAGAGAATTGAGAAATTTCCGCTGTGGGGGAAAATATTTTATTCGAGTGGCAGCGCCGGTTTCTCGATAGCCGATCGCGTGTGGGTGAGCTTCATGCTATATTTTTATCTCCCGCCGATAGAATCCGGCATGCCCGAACTCATATCGAATAAAACGTTCTGGGGTTTCTTGACCGTCGCCGGCGTCGTTACCGTCTTCGGGAGGATCGTCGACGCCGTCGCCGACCCCCTAATCGGCTACTGGAGCGACAGGAGCAGATCGAGGCTCGGGAGGAGGAAGGCGTTTCTCCTCTACGGGGGACTCCCCATGATGGTGGCGCTTGGGCTGATCTTTTTCCCGCCGGCAAAAGAGGCGAGCATTGTTAACGCCGTCTACTTGGCGTTGATGCTGGGGCTGACCCTGTTTTTCTTCACGGTTTACGTTCTGCCATATCTTGCATTGATTGCGGAGCTATCCCACAATGAGTCCGAGAGGATAAATCTCGTCACGATTCAGGCGGTGTTTAACCTCGTCGGGGTCATCGTCGTGATGATCCTGGGATACATCCTGTGGGGGATGCTCGAAAAGTCCGGGATGGAAAAAGCGGCCGCCCTTAAGGTCACGGTAGTGGTCCTGTGTGCCGTGGGGCTGATCTTCTGTTATCTTGCGGTCATCCCGATCGACGAGAAACGATACTGCGATACCACCCCATCCCAGATCGGGCTCTTTCAGTCGCTCAAGGAGACCTTCACGAACAAGGCCTTCATAACCTACATCATCGGGACCCTCGCCTTCTGGTTTGGCCTTAACATCGTCTCCCAGACCGCCACATATTACGTGACGGTACTCCTCGGGAAGGAAGAGGCCTTTTCGGGTGTTATCTTCGGTGCGGTATTCGGCGTGGCGCTTGTTTTCTTCTTCATCATAAATATTGTAAGTCAAAAGATCGGGAAAAAGGCCGTTTTGATCGCGGGGCTAAGCATCTTTTCTGTCTCCAATGCCCTTATATATTTTCTCGGCACCGAGACCCTAATCCTCCCTCCGATGGTGCAGGCCTTCATCATCTTCGGGCTGATAGGCGTTCCGGTATCCGTCCTCCTTCTGGTGCCGAATGCGATGCTCGCCGACGTGGCCGAGTACGACGCAATCATTACCGGGAGCAAACGGGAGGCGATGTGCTTTTCGGCGCAGGGTTTTCTCGAGAAGATAAACCTCGGCGTATCGACCCTTGTCCTGACATTTCTCTTCTCCCAGTTCGGGAAGGATGTGGCAAGCCCCCTGGGGGTAAAGCTCTCGGGGCCGATTGCGGGGGTGGTCTGCCTTTTGGGTGTAATTGGATATATCTTTTATCCGGAAAAGCGGGTAAATAGTGTGCTTGAGAAACACCGGAGGGAAAAGGGATAGGATAAAACAAAGGCAGGATTAATCGTTTGCACGATGGTCAGGAGATAGGATCGGTTTTTGGCTTGGAAATAGAGATTTTTCGCAGATATATAATTACATCTAGATTTTAATAAAGAAATATTACTATTCGAGGAAATTCCGGTCATCCCGCCCTTTTTTATAACTCCTTTTTTCAGCATCTATTCCCCGTGATCTTCTAATCCGAACTTGAATATAGAGATTTTGGGTTGTATTTTGCGCTTCATCCTTTTAATGCAATAGACTTGAATTTATCCTCCGATTTTGATAATATTTGCCTGATGCCCCTTTTTTGAGCGATTGGTTTATTTAGCTTTAGACCAAAATGGGGTGTTAAACGAAAATTTTCAGGAGGTCGTTATGAAAATTTTTAAGAGAAATATAAGATCGCTGTCGGTGGTCCTGTTCACCCTTTTATTCTTTTCTGCCGCTTTTATCGTTTCGGGGTGTTCGAAAAAATCAGACACAGAGGATTCAGGCGGAGGTGTCGCGGGGATTCCGAAGTTTATGAAAAAAGTCGATTTTGGATGCGATTATAAAGCCGACTATGTGGTTAAGTACTTTTCCGGCGGGGTGTGGACTACTACCATGGAGGGGACAAATTGGAGCAGGTGCGACGCCGTAAGGACGGAGTCCAATATGACCCCGCAGGGGATGCCGTACCCGGTCGTCATGACCTTTATAGAGCGGAGCGACCTTGGATTGTCGTGGCAGCTTTATCCGAAGAGCAAAAAATACACCGAGGACACATTGGTCGGCATCGATGACCTGTCGACCGGAAATTTCCTCGACCTGAGAAATAAGCCCGATGTTGAGGTCGAGGAGGTTGGAAAAGAGGAAGTTGGCGGATACGACTGCACAAAATACAGAGTCAAGATCGCCGAATTTCAGGATCAGCTTATGGAGTACAACGTCTGGTCGGCCAAAAAGCTGGGAAACGTCCCGATCAAGACCGAGCTTCACTACTTCAACGGAGATATCCTCGCTACGGAATATACAAATATAGAAACCGGAAAGCAGCCTGGCGACCTCTTTGAGATACCCGCGGGCTTTGCCAAGGCCACAGAAGATGAGGCGGGTTATCTCATGATGCAGGAGATGATGGGCGGCAGCATCCCCGGCGGGATTCCTATCCCCCCGATGGGAAAGTAAAAATAGCCCATTTAGCTTAATACGGCTAATATTTGGGGTATTTACCATGAAAGTATCTTTAGCTAGATTATCGGTCAGGACTTTTCTGATCCTGATCTCGATGTCCTTTATAGTTTTCATTACGACAAAGCCCGCTATCCCGCAATCCGAATCAGGGCAGAGCGTCGTTCCGAGCGGCGAATGGGGATTGGACCTGAGCGATGATGGCGGCGATGCCTCAGATGAAGAGCTCGGCTTTGACCTCTCGCCCGGAAGTCCAAATCCGGTTGAAGATGACATCTACAGTAACTGCAAGGACAAGAGGTACGAGACGCCGAAGGATTGCCTCCTTGACAATACTCACAGGAAGCTCGGCGGGTGCACGGGCTGTTATCTATCGGCACAGTGCGAGGGGCTAAAAAGTATCGCCGGTTACGATGTTTTTAAGAGTATGTACAATCAGGCTTTGTTCTTCAAAGGCCCCGTTCCGGTGGGGGATATCGCATTTCTGACGCTGGCGTCAAGCATAATCAATAACTTTTACTCGCCCTACAAATCGACCGATTTTAACATCATTATCGAAGGTGGAGATCTGTCGTTTTGGGCGAAGCTTGAGACACCCGACGTGAAGGGCCAAAAGCCCGATCTCAAGGTGAGCAAAAAACTCTTTCTCGAATGCTCCCCGGCATTTCTAGTCCAGTCGATCGGACACGAGCTAATACACATGAATCAGTACGAGAACAGCCCCGATGTGAATCTGAGGGGGATAACAAGCTACATCAACGCATTTTTAGAGCTTGAGGCGTCGAGATGGGAGATGAAGGACACATATTCCGGCTGGAAGATCAAGAGTAACAACTTGTTTGAATGTCTGACAGGCGGAGAACAGATCGAGGTCATAAATGTGAAGAACTGCCGCGAATGGCAGACCCTGGCGGCCATAGAAAAGCTGAGTGAGTGGAGGCCGACCGATCTCGATACATTGGAGACGTGGCTCAAGGCGAATCCGTGGACGAGGGACGTCTGGCTTGTCGAGAATCCCGGCTGGAGAAATTACAATACAAAAAATGCACAGAAGCCGTATGCCTGCGAGTCATTTTGATAGAGAGGAAACGAAAGGTTTCTGATAAATATCATCAGGGCTTTTTATCACCTCTGACTAAAAGTATCTATTTACACAATCCTATCACATAGGAGACTAGACCATGAAAAAGATATTAAAAATTATCCTTCCCCTAATTTTTGTGACTATCTTTATTGCTTCCTATGCCTATCCCGCCGATTCTTCACCCCCACCCTTTCCCTCCAATTTTTTCATGTCGGCAAGGGTCGATATCGACGGCGATGGGAGCCCGGAGTCTATTACCGTCACGAAGGGGGGAGGCCCCGGCGAATTTACACTCTCAATCGACGGTGTCACAATTGTCGATACATTGAAGATGGGCGATACCGACGGTTTTGTTGTAGTTGACATTGACACTTCCGATCCCTACAAGGAGATAGCCGTTCACACTCCCGCAGAGAACGACGATATCAACGATGACGAATATATTATATATTTCTTTGACGGCATATCGATAAAGGAGGTAGGGCGGGTATTCTGGTGGCCCGAAATTTTCGGAAATGGAATAGTCCTCGTCGACGGCTGGATGGGCTTTTGGCAAATCAGGGATAAATATGTCCTTGATAAGGCTACGAGGACCTTGAAGCTCGTCCCGCAGGAGCTCTACTATGTCGGGATCGAGGCGCACGTAAAAAAGAGCTTTCCGGTATATCGGTCGAGAACCGGAAACGAGGTGATCGCAAACACGATGCCCGGCAGCAACTTCCTCATCCTTGCATGTGACCCCTCGCCGAAATGTCTCAATGCATACAGCGAGTTAGATGACTACTTCTGCGACTGGTATCTCATTAAGACCGTCACGGGGCTTGTGGGGTGGGTGCGGTGTGAGACGCTTTTGGATTATGAGAAGGTGGACGGCCTGCCTCTGGCGGATTGATCATCTAAAAATCTCCACTTCATATAGAGACCCTCATCGATTCCCTTTGAGACGGATCCGTCGGTTACGGAATAGAAATATCCTGTCCTCGATATCGAGTTGTCATGCGAGTCGAGAGAGATTCATATAATCTCACTTTCCTCTTCCACACCTATGTAAAAAAACCATATGGACATGTTATCCAATGTATGATATGAATTGTGGAATTTAAGAGTTGTATGGGATATTTGGATGCCGAGGGAGTTCAAAAAAGTAGGTATCATCGCAAAGACGAATAAAAAAGAGGCGATAGACACCATCTCCGTCCTCGTCCCCTGGCTCAAACAGAGGGGGATCGAGACGGTCCTTGATCGTGATTCGGCAAAACAAATCGGGATAAAATCCGATATCCTGAGAGAAGACGTCCCGAAGACGTCCGATATGGTAATCGTCCTGGGGGGCGACGGCACGCTGCTTTACGCCGCGAGGGTCGTGGGGAAAAGCGAGATCCCGATACTCGGCGTGAACCTCGGGAGCCTCGGTTTTCTGACCGAGGTAGCACTCCCTGAGCTCTACAACACGATGGAGAGGGTGATCTCGGGTGATTTCAGGCTAGAAGAGCGAATGATGCTGAAAACAAGGATCGAAAACGCTGACGGGCCGAGCGAATTTTCGGTCTTAAACGACATGGTCATAAATAAGGGGGCCTTGGCGCGTATCATAAATCTCAAGGTGACCATCAACGGGGCGTACCTGACCACCTACAACGCAGACGGGCTCATCATCTCGACACCCACGGGATCGACCGGATATTCGCTCTCGGCCGGCGGCCCGATTGTCTACCCTACCCTCTCAACTATTATAATTACGCCGATCTGCCCGCACACCCTAACGAACCGACCGATACTCATCCCCGGCGATTCCGTCGTCGAGATAAGGCTAGTCTCGGGGGATGGGAATGTCTTTGTCACTCTCGACGGCCAGGTCGGCGTCGATATAAAGGAGGGGGACAGGGTGGTGGTCTCCCGATCCGAAAGGAAGGTCTACCTCATTGAGCCGCCCGACAGGGATTACTATGATGTCCTCAGGACCAAGCTGAAATGGGGGGGCGGATAAAGATATGCTTTTAGAATTATCTATAAAGAATTTTGCGATAATCGATGAGCTGTCTATAACCCTGAGCCGGGGTCTCAACGTCCTGAGTGGAGAGACCGGGGCGGGAAAGTCAATCATCATAAACGCTGTAAACCTGATCTTGGGCGACAGGGCACAGCACGACCTAATTAGAACCGGGGCCGAAGAGGCCGTGGTCGAAGCGATGTTCAGCCTCCCCGAAAAAAATCCGATCCACGAGATTTTGGGGGAGAAGGGGATAGAGGGCACCAGAGAGGGCCTGATAATAAAACGCGTGATCTCCCGCGGGGGGAAAAACCGCATCTACATCAATAATTCAATATCCAACCTTGTGAACCTCTCGGAGGTGGGTGAGGAACTCATAAACATATCGGGACAGCACGAGCACCAGACACTCCTTAGACCCGAGCGCCACATCGACATCATAGATTCTTTTGGCGGCACATATCCCCGGAGGTTCGAGGTCTCGAAGATGATAAAGAGGATCTCGGATCTCACAGAAGAGCTGAAGTCACTCCAGATGAACGAAGAGGACAAGGCGAAGAGGGAGGATTTTCTCCGCTTTCAGATAAACGAAATAGAACAGGCGAAGCTCAAACCCAATGACGACGAAGACCTCAAGACCGAGATGAGTATTCTTTCCAACTCCGAGAAGCTTTTTAAAAAATCCGAGGAGGCAAGCGGCCTCCTCTACTCCATGGAGGGCTCGGCCTCAGAAAAGATAGGATCGGCGCTCCAGATGGTAAGGGAGATCTCCGCCATCGACCCCGAACTCAAACACCTTTTGGAATCGTTGGACAGCGCCCTCTATGCCGCAGAGGACGCCGGAAAGGCGCTAGAGGGTTACGCATCGCGCGTGTCCTTTGATCCCGAAAGGTTAAACGAGATTCAGGAGAGGCTGAGGCTTATCGGATCTTTGAAGAAAAAATATGGCGACACCGCATCGGATATCCTATCGTTTGCCGAGAGGGCGAAAGAAGAGCTTTCGGGAATGGAGAGGAGCGAGGAGAGGATCGGGGAGCTGGAGAAGGAGATTAATTCACTAAAGGAGAAAGCCCTTGAGATGGCCCTATCGTTGTCACAGGCGAGGAAAAAAGCCTCGGAGATTTTTTCAAGGGCGATCGAAAATGAGGTGTCTTCTCTCGGAATGGGTGGAACAACCTTTATCGTCGGCATGAAAAGGACACAGGCCGGGCCGGACGACGATATAAACCTCGGTGGCTTTTTGGCCACCCCGAAGGGGATAGACAAGATTGAGTTTTTGATATCGCCCAACGTCGGCGAGGAGCCGAGGGCACTCGCGAGGATCGCCTCGGGCGGCGAGCTGTCGCGCATCATGCTAGTTATGAAGAAGATATTGGCCGAAACCCAGGTCATTCCCACGCTGATCTTCGACGAGGTCGACTCCGGCATAGGGGGCGGCATCGCCCAGGTCGTTGGGAAGAAACTCAAAGAGGTGAGCGCCCACCAGCAGGTTATATGCATAACCCACCTCCCGCAGATAGCCGGCTACGGCGATACGCACTACTCGGTCGTAAAAGAGACGAGAAGGGACAGGACGGTAACCAGGGTCGAGAGGCTGTCTCAAGACGAGCGGATCATGGAGATCGCCCGTATGCTCGGCGGAGAAAAGATAACCGACACCACACTGAGGCACGCAAGAGAGATGATCGATTCCTCGAAATGATACATATCGGCATGGGATACAGTCTGGGATGGAGACGATAGCACAAAAATGGGAAAAAGTCGTACGATGATCAGAAAGGCAGAGGTAAAAGACGTACAGGAGATAAAAAGGCTTATCGATCCCTACGGGAGATCGGGGGATATGCTTCCGGTCTCCCTATCCGAGATATTCGATAAGCTCAGGTCATTTTTCGTGTATGAAAGTGACGGCGGAAAGATCGTCGGCACGGCGGCACTCCACGTCACTTGGGGAAATATGGCGGCCGATCCGGTATTTAATAGATCACGGGATAGAGAGGGCGAGGATCTAATCAAAAACAATAGCCATGAGATAAAAATCGATGGGGGCATTGCGGAGATAAGGTCCCTATGCGTCGATGAGACCTTCAGGAATCGAGGGATAGGTGGGGAGCTTGTCCGAACCTGTCTCGAAGACGCAAGGCCGCTCGGGGTAACGAGGGTCTTCGTCCTTACGTATATACCCGATTTTTTTGAAAAAACGGGATTTTCACACGTAGATAAAAGCACCCTTCCCCACAAGGTTTGGAGTCATTGTCTGAAATGCGTCCACTTTCCAAACTGCGAGGAAGTGGCGATGGACATTCCGGTCTGAGCTTTGGCTTGGGCCGATATCGAAAAACCCCTAATTAGATACGTGGAAGTGTAACCGCTGGATATTAAAAGGACATAAAAACAGTTCCTGTTATAATAAGATGAGAATAGCAGTTATATCAGATACACACACAAATGTAAAAACGGCGTCTACCCTTCTTGACAACGTCGGCGATTTTAACCTCCTCATCCACCTTGGAGACCACGTAAGTGACCTCGTCGAACTGAGGTCAAAACTACCCTGCAGGGCCATCGGTGTGTGTGGAAATGAAGATAAGGCTTTTCTGGGGGACGATATATTTCCCACCGAGATGATAATCCCTGTAGGTGATATAAAGATATTTATAACCCACGGACACCTGTTCGACCTCAATCCCTACTATCAAAAGGATGAATGGGATTTAAAGTTATCCGGCCTCGTCTCACGGGCACAGGAAAAAGGGGCGAAAATTGCCCTCTTCGGTCACACCCACAGATCCCATCTCGAAGATCGGGATGGTCTGCTTCTTATGAATCCGGGTGATATCTATTTTGGTGCCGAATGGGCGCATGTCGGCATCCTCGAAGTAGACAGGATGGACATTTCTGCAGAGATTTATAGGTTTGACAGGAATCTCAAAAGCGAACTCTATCTCTCTTGGCCGTGAAAAAAAGTGTGTGAAAAGAGAAATCTCCAAATTCAATTTGAATAAGGGAAAAGGAAGCAAAAAGGGATATCGCCTTTTATGTGTATT
>CAZDOD010000007.1:0-34776 GCA_964506935.1 uncultured Thermodesulfobacteriota bacterium
GAAAAGGGAATGTGGAAGGATGGGTCTGTGTAGTAAGGCCGGGCAGAATGCTATATGAGATGGAAGGAGTCCAGGAAGACCTGGCAAGAGAGGCCTTTAGACTCGCTGCCCATAAGCTGCCGATAAAGACCAGGTTTGTTTCGAGGAGATCCGAACATGAAGCCTAGCGAAATGAGGGAACTCTCATCAGATGAGCTGAGAGAGCGTGAAGCCTCTCTCTCACAGGAGCTCTTTAACCTGAGGTTTAAAAGGGCGGCAAACCAGCTCGAAGACAAAATGAAGATCAGAGAAACCAAGAGGGAGATCGCAAGGGTGCTGACCATAATTCTGGAAAAGGAGAGGAGTACTAAAGATGAAGACGCAGGGTAGAAGACGCACCCTACAGGGAATGGTGATGAGCAATAAGATGGATAAGACCATAGTGGTCCAGGTCGAGAGGACCATTATGCACACGACATATAGGAAATATATCAGGAGTCGTAGTAAATATATGGCCCACGATCCCCAAAATCAGTGCGGGATAGGAGACAAGGTGGTCATCGTAGAAAGCCGCCCCATGAGCAGGGGAAAACGCTGGGTACTAAGAGAGATCTTGGAAAAGGCCTTATAGTAAATGTGGTATAGGGTATAGGGGAGAGACAGTTTATGATCCAGATGCAATCAATATTAAACGTTGCCGATAATTCCGGAGCGAGAAAACTCTTTACCATTAAGGTCTTGGGTGGATCGAGAAAGAGGTATGCCACCCTGGGAGATGTGGTGACGGTCTCGGTGAGAGAGGCAATCCCGAATGCAAGGGTCAAAAAGGGGGATGTGGTTAAGGCGGTAATAGTAAGGACGAATAAAGAGGTCAGGAGGCCCGACGGGACTTATATAAGATTCGACGACAATTCAGCGGTATTGATAACTGCCGTGGGTGAGCCTATCGGAACCCGTATTTTCGGACCCGTCGCGCGAGAGCTTAGGGCGAAGAGGTTTATGAAGATCATATCACTGGCACCCGAAGTTATATAGAGGTTAAGGAAAACGAGATGACAAGACTAAAATCAAAAATAAGAAAGAATGACACCGTTCAGGTCATCGCTGGTAAGGATAAAGGTACGAAGGGGAAGGTGCTCAGGATCGACCTCGAGGGGGGGCATGTATTTGTCGAAAAGGTCAACTTCATAAAGAGGCATATTAAGCCCAGCTCCGCCCACAGGCAGGGGGGTATAGTCGAAAAGGAGGGGCCGATTCAGCTCTCAAACGTAATGCTTGTATGTACAAAGTGTAATGTGCCGGTAAGGGTCGGAAATAAGATCCTTGAGGACGGCACCAAGGTAAGATTTTGCAAGAAGTGTGATGAAATTATAGATAGGTAAGGAATTTCCCAATGGCTAGTGCCCGTCTGAAAGAATATTACAAAAAAGAAGTGATTCCGAGGCTTAAAAAGGACTTCGGGTATAAGAACGTCATGCAGGTTCCGAAGGTTACGAAGATCGTATTGAATATGGGTCTCGGGGAGGCGCTACAGAATATCAAAATACTGGACAGTGCTACATATGAATTGGCCACCATGACAGGACAGAATCCCGTAATCACCAGAGCTAAAAAGCCAATCGCCTCATTCAAGCTCAGGGAGGGTAATCCGATCGGGTGCATGGTAACGCTGAGGCGTGAGAGGATGTATGAGTTCTTGGATAGGCTCGTAAACGCAGCGCTCCCGAGGGTTAGGGATTTCAGGGGAGTATCGCCAGACGCCTTCGACGGTAGGGGAAACTATACATTGGGGATAAAAGAGCAAATAATCTTTCCTGAGATAAGTTACGATAAGATCGACAAGATAAAGGGACTTAACATCACCATTATAACAACTGCCGAGAGCGATGAAGAGGGGAAGGCCCTTTTAAAATATCTCGGAATGCCCTTTAGGAGTTAAGAGGAAAAGGAGTGTTTTTTTGGCAAAGAAGTCATTAATAGCCAAGGCAAAAAGAAGGCAGAAATTCAAAGTTAGAGGGTATAATCGCTGTTCCATCTGTGGAAGGCCCAGGGGTTATTACAGGAAGTTTGATATGTGCAGGATCTGTTTCAGACAATTGGCCTCAAAGGGGGATATCCCCGGTGTTATAAAGTCCAGCTGGTAGCGAGGAGGTATACCCCATGACAATGACTGATCCTATAGCCGATATGCTGACCCGTATCAGGAACGCCAGTATGGCGAGACACGATAAGGTCGATATACCTTCATCGAAAATGAAAACGGATATAGCAAAAATCCTTAAAGATGAAGGCTACATAGAAAACTATAAGATACTGGATGATAATAAACAGAACATCATCCGCATTCATCTTAAATATGATAATGATGGATCGGGGGTGATCAGAAAGATCGAGCGGGTATCTAAGCCCGGTTGCCGTGTATACGTGGGGAAAGCTGAGGTTCCCTATGTCCTCAGGGGTTTCGGTGTCGTGATCCTTTCAACTTCGAGAGGGATTATGAACGATCGGGATGCGCGAAAGGCGAAGGTGGGCGGCGAGGTCTTGTTGAAGGTCTGGTAATTTTTCGAAGTTTGGGAGGGTAAGGGACTATTTTTTGGTGGTGAGGGAATTTTCCAAAAAGCTTTTTTAGATACTTATTCGTATTTTATATAAGCGATTCAAAAATATTTACTAAAGGGTAAAAGATGTCAAGGATAGGAAAGAAACCTATTCCAATACCTTCGGGGGTCGAGATTTCAAAAAAGGATAATGAAGTAACGATTTCCGGCCCCTTGGGGAGCCTTACCCAGGCATTACCACCTGGCGTTTCGGTTGATGTAGAGGAAGGTGAAATAAAGATTAAGATCGATGGAGAATCTCGAAAGGCCAGGGCCTTTCATGGTCTCGCCAGGTCTCTTGTTGCAAATATGGTTCTCGGTGTATCCGAGGGGGTTTCCAAGGTCCTTGATATCATAGGGATCGGCTACCGTGCCGATATGGATGGGAACGTTCTGGTTCTAAATGTTGGATATTCCCACCCCATCCGCTATGAGCTGCCGGAGAATGTTTCGGCGGAGGTCGATAAAAACAATCAGGTAACCATCAAGGGTATTGATAAGCAGGTGATAGGGCAGGTAGCGGCGGAGGTAAGGAGTTTGAGAAGTCCTGAGCCCTATAAGGGGAAGGGTATAAGATATGCCGGTGAAATTCTGAGAAGGAAAGCCGGAAAGACAGGTATTTAAGGAGCAGTAGTCGTGAAGCGGATACAGAAAAAGGTTGAAGGCAGGCTGAGGAGGAGGAGAAGGATAAAGCTCAAAATAAGGGGTACTACTTCTCGCCCGAGGCTTTCGGTTTTCAGGAGTTCAAGACAAATTTACGCCCAGATCATCGATGATAGCAAAGGGGTGACGATCATCGCTGCATCGAGCAAAGACAAGGAGCTATCGGCCAAGATTAAAGGAAAATCCGGGGGAGGAAACAGGGAAGCCGCAAAGTTTGTGGGATTGGAGGTCGCCAAAAAGGCAAAGGCCGCCGGCATAAAAAAGATTGTGTTTGACAGGGGCGGATACCTGTACCACGGAAGGGTCAAGGCACTTGCCGAGGCCGTTCGGGAGGGTGGCCTTGAGTTTTGAGATAAAGGAAATTAAAAAAGGCGAACGAGGAATATAAGATATGTCTGCATTTTCCGAAGACCATGAAATCATAGATAAGGTTGTTCACATAAACAGGGTGGCGAAAGTCGTAAAGGGTGGAAGGCGTTTTTCCTTTTCGGCTATCGTTGTGGTCGGGGACGGGAACGGAAGGGTCGGTTACGGTATGGGTAAGGCCCATGAGGTTCCCGAGGCCATAAGAAAAGGGGTGGAGAAGGCAAAAAAGAGTATGGTGCAGATACCGATAATAGACTCCACCATCCCTTATGATATTGTCGGCAGATTCGGAGCAGGGAAGGTTTTGCTAAAACCTGCTTCCAAAGGTACCGGGATTATTGCGGGGGGTGCCGTTCGTGCCGTTGTCGAGACGGCAGGGATAAAAAATATCCTGACCAAGTGCCTGGGTTCCCATAATCCCCACAACCTCGTTAAAGCGACTATGGACGGGCTGATGCGGCTAAGACATCCTGATGAGATAGCCAAGTCACGCGGCAAGACCAAAAAGGAGATAGATACCCACATAAGGTAAAAGATATGGCGAAAAAGGCGGCAAATACCATAAAAGTAACCCAGGTTAAGAGTATTATCGGCAGGCCCGAGAAACACAGGAGGGTGCTTAGGGGGATGGGACTCGGGAAGCTAAACAGGACGGTGGAGCTTTTGGACACCCCCGAAATCAGGGGGATGATAAATAAGGTCAGACACCTTGTGGAGGTAGAGGAGTAGGGTATGGATCTTTCAAGTCTTAAACCCCCGAAGGGGGCAACGAAAAAAACTAAGAGGATAGGAAGGGGTGAGGGGAGCTACGGCAAGACCGCTGGAAGGGGAAACAAGGGACAGAGGTCCCGTTCCGGAGGAAGGGTAAGGCCCGGCTTTGAGGGCGGGCAAATGCCTCTTGCGAGGAGGCTCCCCAAAAGGGGTTTTGTGAGTAATTTCAAAAAGGAATATTCTATAATAAATATCAGGGATCTCGATCGTCTCGAGGATAAAGGTTTAGTAGATGCTAACATCCTGATTGAGGGAAAAAAGATCAGCAAGAAAAAGGACGGGGTAAAGGTTTTGGGAGTGGGGGAGATCAAGAAGTCGCTTACCGTCAAGGCTCATAAATTCTCCAAAAAGGCGAAGGAGAAGATTGAGGCCGGTGGCGGAAAAGTGGAGGTAATCTGAATTGGCTGGTGGATTCCAAAATATTTTCAAGATACCCGAGCTGCGAAAAAGGATATTGATGACCTTTTTCCTCCTTGCCATTTACCGGGTTGGCATTCATATCCCAACTCCGGGTATAGACACGAACGCCCTCGCCGATTTCTTCAAAAGCGCCGAGGGAACCCTTTTGGGGTTTTTCGATATGTTCTCGGGTGGGGGCTTAAGGAGACTCTCGGTATTTGCCCTCGGCATTATGCCGTACATCAGTGCGTCTATCATTCTCCAGCTCCTCACCGTTGTTGTTCCACATCTCGAACGTCTTTCCAAAGAGGGAGAGGCGGGGAGAAAGAAGATTACCCAGTACACACGTTACGGGACGGTTATCCTCTCCGCCATTCAGGGTTTTGCGATAAGCTTCGGGCTGGAACAGATGCAGAGTCCCTCGGGTGCCCCGGTCGTCTTGGTTGGGGGTTGGTCTTTCAGGTTAATGACGGTCATAACCCTCACGGCGGGGACGTCGTTTATCATGTGGTTGGGCGAGCAGATTACCGAGAGGGGGATCGGAAACGGGATATCATTGATAATATTTGCAGGGATAGTTGCGAGGATGCCCGCCGCCATTATACAGTCTATGGGGATGATCGGAGAGGGTGGTATAGAGCCCCTCTTATTTGTGGCCGTCATAGTCATGATGTTGATCGTGGTTGCGGCTATAATATTTATGGAGCGGGGGCAGAGGAGACTCCCCGTTCAGTACGCCAAGCGGGTCGTGGGAAGGAAAATGTATGGTGGGAGCAGCACGCACCTGCCGCTTCGGGTCAATACCTCTGGAGTTATTCCGCCCATATTTGCATCCTCAATACTCATGTTCCCTTTGACTATAGCAAACTTTTTGCCGAAGAGCCTTTTAGAGCAGCACTTGTGGTTAGAAAAATTAATTGGCTACTTCAGCCCGACAGCGGTCCTTTATAATGTCTTTTATGTACTACTAATTATATTCTTTTGCTATTTCTACACCGCCGTAACTTTCAACCCCATAGATGTGGCAGATAACATGAAGCGTTACGGGGGCTTTATTCCCGGGATCAGGCCGGGCAGGAGGACATCTGATTACATAGACAAGGTGCTGACTAGGATAACCCTTGTGGGGGCACTTTATGTCTCCGCCGTATGCGTGCTCCCCACCATTCTGATTTCGAATTTCAACGTCCCCTTCTACTTCGGTGGGACGGCTCTATTGATCGTGGTCGGCGTTGCGTTGGATACGGCACAGCAGATCGAGTCACATATGATAACCCGACACTATGAAGGGTTTTTGAAGAAAGGCAGATTAAAGGGGAGGAGATAGGTCGCTATTCTCAAATATTTCCCGTGGTTTTACCTGTTGATTTTATGATTGGAGATGCTCAAGATGTCTGAGAAAATGAACCTCGTGTTGCTTGGACCTCCCGGTGCCGGAAAGGGAACGCAGGCGAAGATGTTGGCGGAGAGATACGGTATTCCTCAAGTCTCCACCGGTGATATTTTGAGGAGCTCTGTCGCGGCCGGTGCAGAATTGGGGAAAAAGGCAAAGAAGTTTATGGATGCAGGAGAGCTCGTCCCGGATGATGTGGTCATCGGCCTCGTGAAGGAAAGATTCACAGAACCCGACTGCAAAAAGGGATATATACTTGACGGCTTCCCGAGAACCGTACATCAGGCAAAATCTCTCGATGACATACTCGGAGAGATGGGTGAAGCCCTTAATCATGTCGTCAGCATTGAGGTCGAAGAGGGTGAGCTGGTAAAGAGGCTCACCGGAAGACGCACCTGCAGGGAATGCGGCGCAATGTATCATATATATTTCGGTCCCCCCAAATCGGAAGGAAAGTGCGATAAATGTGGAGGAGAGCTTTACCAGAGGGATGACGACAAGGAAGAAACAATAGTATCGCGCCTCAAAGTTTATAAGGCACAGACTGAGCCTCTAATAGAATATTATAGAGGAAAGAGTATACTCAGGCCGATACCGGGGACGGGCGAGATTAAGGATATTTTTGAACGAATAACGAAGGTTTTAGAGAGTCAATAAATGAATATCTTTTTGGAGTAAGTTTTTATGGCTAAGGAAGAGGCCATAGAGGTTGAAGGCACTGTCCAGGAAATCCTCCCCAACGCGATGTTCAGGGTGGAGCTGGAAAACGGCCATAGGGTGCTGGCACATATATCGGGGAAGATGAGGATGCACTTTATAAAGATCCTGAAAGGGGATACGGTTACAGTGGAGCTTTCTCCGTATGACCTGTCCCGTGGACGTATCATCTACCGTTCTAAGTAGGAAGCACCAGGCGGGCTAAAAGGGAAGAAAAAAATGAAAGTTCGAGCGTCTGTTAAAAAGATATGTGATAAGTGTAAGATTATCAAGAGGAAAGGGGTTGTAAGGGTAATCTGCACAAACCCCAAGCACAAACAACGTCAAGGCTAAAAACGGGAGGATTGAAGATTGGCACGTATCGCAGGTGTTGACCTACCGAGGAATAAGAGGATAGAGATCGGTCTTACTTATATATACGGTATAGGGAGGACTACATCAAAGAAGATCCTTGAGGAGGCCGGAGTAGATATTAATATCAAGACCGATGATCTGACCGATAAGGATATCACCACCATAAGGAAGATAATCGATTCAAAGTATACGGTGGAGGGTGATTTACGCAAGGAACGCTCCATGAACGTAAAGATGCTCATGGATCTCGGAAGCTACAGGGGTTTGAGGCACAGGAAGGGTCTCCCCGTTAGGGGTCAGAGGACCTCTACCAACGCCCGGACGAGGAAGGGCCCCAGTCGTGTCAAGATGAAAAAGAGATAAGGGGTAATATATGGCAAAGGCCAAAAGAATTGTAAGAAAAAAGAAAGAAAAGAAGAACGTTCAGGTAGGTATAGCCCATATTCAGTCTACTTTCAATAATACAATCGTAACTATTACGGATCTATCCGGAAACGTCCTTGCATGGTCGAGCTCCGGCACTCAGGGATTTAAGGGATCGAGGAAAAGTACTCCCTTTGCCTCACAGCTTGCAGCTCAGGATGCCGCCAAAAAGGCGATGGAACATGGCATGAGGACGGTGGACGTTTACGTAAAGGGTCCAGGTGCCGGTCGCGAGGCGGCCTTGAGGGCGCTTCAGTCGACTGGGCTTGATGTTAATGTCATCAGGGACGTTACACCCATTCCTCACAACGGCTGCAGGCCGCCAAAGAGGAGAAGGGTATAAAAGAGAGATAGAATTGGAGGTCGAAATTGGCAAGATATAGGGGTTCGGTCTGCAGGCTCTGCAGGAGGGAAGGGATGAAGCTCTTCCTCAAGGGAGATAGGTGTTTTTCGGAAAAGTGTGCGGTGGAGCGCCGTAACTATCCCCCAGGAGAACATGGACAGGGGAGGGTCAAGTTCTCTGAATACGGCACTCAACTTAGGGAAAAGCAAAAAGTAAAGAGGATTTACGGGGTCATGGAGAACCAGTTCCACCGTTACTTCATGGAAGCCGAGAGGATGAAGGGGGTGACCGGGGAGAATCTCCTTATTTTGCTGGAGAGGAGATTGGACAACATGGTTTATCGTTTGGGATTTGCCGCCTCAAGAAGTGAGGCGAGACAGATTGTACGACACGGCCATATCAGGGTGAACAACAGGAAAGTGGACATCCCTTCATTTCTGATAAAGACGGGGGATACCATCCAGCTGAGAGAGAAGAGCAGAAAGATAGGGAGGGTGTTGGATTCCCTTGAGACAATAGCCAGGAGGGGTATCCCTTCATGGCTAGAATACAATAAAAATACCTTCACTGGAACTATAAAGGCTCTCCCCACAAGGGAAGAGCTTACTATGCCGATATCCGAGAACCTCATCGTAGAGCTCTACTCCAAGTAGGCATGGTATGCAACGTTTAGGAGGTTTTTTCTATGCAAGCTAATTGGCGGGAATTAATAAGGCCTAAAAGGCTTATGCCGGATACAGATGAATTGAATGATTCTTACGGCAAATATACCGCTGAGCCCTTTGAGAGGGGATTTGGTATTACCATCGGAAACTCTTTGAGGAGGATCCTACTCTCCTCTCTTATGGGAGCCGCCATTACTTCTGTTAAGATAGAAGGTGTACTTCACGAGTTCACATCAGTTGCCGGTGTTTTGGAGGATATAACGGACATCATCCTCAACCTCAAGGGCGTAAGGTTTAAGCTCATGGACGAAGGGCCGAAAACTGTAAGGATTGAAGCCAAGGGTGAAGGAACGGTGACGGCGGGTGATATTATCTGTGATGACTCGGTAAAGGTTCTAAATCCGGCTCACCACATAGCCACCCTCTCAAAGGATGGTAATCTGGTGATGGAGATGCAGGTGAAGTGGGGGAGGGGCTATGTCCCCGCGGAGAGGAACAAGGATGAGGATCAATCGATCGGAACCATCCCGATAGACGCTGTATTTTCCCCTATAAAGAAAGTCAACTATACGGTTACGTCTGCGCGTGTGGGTCAGAGGACAGATTACGATAAGCTCACCCTCGAGGTATGGACAGACGGTAGCGTCTCCCCTGAGGACGCGATAGCATTCGCCGCAAAGATATTGAAAGAACACATGAGTATTTTCATCAACTTCATCGAAGAACCCGAAGAGGAGACGGAGGATCAAGACGAGTCTAAGGATGATTTCAATGAGAACCTGCTGAGGTCGGTAAGTGAGCTTGAACTTTCTGTCAGGTCTTCCAACTGCCTCAAGAACGCCGACATTAAATTTATCGGCGATCTCGTCCAGAAGACCGAGATGGAGATGCTCAAGACCAAGAATTTCGGCAGGAAGTCCTTAAATGAGATCAAGGAGATACTCTCCGAGATGGGTTTGAGATTCGGCATGAAATTGGATAGTTGGCCTCCAAGGGAATTGCCCAAGGCTGAGGAACCGGCGGAGATAGAAACCGAAGTGTAATCTAATATGTGCCTTAAAGCCCGGTTTTTTTCTGGGCATCTAAGTGTGATGATCTATTTTTTGGTGAGTTATCTAATAAGATTTGTAATCTCAAAGAAATAGGATAGATTACATAGACTACGGCTTGACGTTAAATTTTGGGATAAAAGGATAATTTGTTATGCGCCACCAGAAAGCAGGAAGGAGACTCGGGCGGAATATAAGCCACAGGAAGGCCCTGATGAGGAATATGGCAACCTCGCTTTTGGATCACGGTCGGATTGAGACCACGGAAATCAAGGCGAAGGAGATAAGACGACATGCGGAGAAGATGATCACCCTGGGCAAAAGGGGGGATCTGCATGCGCGCAGGCAGGCACTCGCCTTTTTGACAAAGAGGGAAGTAGTGGCAAAGGTCTTCGATGAATACGCCGAGCGGTTCAAGGACAGGCAAGGGGGGTATACCCGCATAATGAAACTCGGACACAGGGTCGGTGATAATGCCCGCATGGCCGTTATAGAGGTGCTACCTTCGGAGGAATCGAAGATAAAGGCAAAGAAGGCATTAAAGGAGAAGTCCGAAAAAGAGACCAAAGCAAAGGAGGTCGGTGGCGAAAAGGGGAAAGCAGAAAAGAAGGATCAAAAGAAGAAGGGGAAGGGAGATACACCGGAGTCGAAGCCTAGAAGATTTGGTAAATTGAGGGCGTCCAAAGACGAAAAGACGACAAAGGGAAAGACAGAGAAAGAAGACTCAAAAAAGAAAGAAGCAGAGACCAAGAGAAAGCCATCAAAATAAGGGGATCGTAAATTAGAAGAAAATATAGCATATAATTGAATTGAAGGTAAGATACTTTTAAGAAAGCAGAAAAGGAAGAAAAGGCATTCAATAGACTACTTTTGAGATTCCCTGATCCCAGCAAAAAACCCCCGGAAAATAGGATTATAAAATAGGATAGATATAAATTGAAAAATATCTAATGTTCATAAGGCGAGGATAATCCTTGCCTTTGTTATTATTGGGTTATAAAAAAGAACGAAGGTTTTTAAACATCTAACTGTTTATGTATTTTGGTGGAAAAAACATCCTCCCAAGAGATCACGGAAGACCACAAGGCCATGATAGCCGTGGGAGAGGGGGATAATCTCGCCTTCAAGAAAATTGTCAAGAGGCACCAGGGTGCCCTGATAAACTATTTCCTCCGATACACCGGAGATATAGATACGGCAAAGGAACTCACACAGGAGGTATTTCTCAGGGTCTTTAAGGCGGCAAAGAGATACAAGCCGAAAGCGAAGTTTACGACCTATCTCTTCAGAATCGCCCATAACCTCGCAATAAACGAGTTAATAGCAAAAAAGAGGCCCAATATTATATCTTACGATGGAGACGAGCTCGCAAACTACACCTCTGCATCAGGGGACGATCCTGAAAGAAAAATCTTAAGAAGTGAGACCATAAAAACTATCGAATTTGCTATGAAAAAGCTGACCCCGAGGGAGCGCTCTGCATTGGTAATGAAATACACACAGGGGATGAGCTATGCCGAGATCGCTGATGTGACAAAAAGCAGCGTGCCCGCGGTCGAATCGCTTTTGATGAGGGCAAAGGGGAAATTGAAGAAGTCTTTAAAGGTGGAGAAAATCTCGTTTGAAGGCATCTGATTTATGGATAGTCCTAAAAGACTATATATTTCGGGATTAATCAGAGGGTTGAAGATGTTTGGTTTCGGTAAAAATAGAAAAATATCTCACTGTGGGGGAAAAAAGCTCATAAGTATCTATCTTGACGGTGAGCTTGACAAGATGCGAAAGCAAGAGCTTTCGGCTCATCTCTCTTTCTGTAAAGAATGCAAGAAAGAGCTAGAGGAAATGAAAGCCGCCCACTCTTATCTCGTGGAGACCCTAAAGCCCGAAGAGGTCGGTGATATCTGGACCGGGCTAGAGGAGAAGATTTTTGAATTAGGGAAAAAGCGTGAGCAGAAATTTCTCTTTGTGTTTACATCGATACTAAGACCCGCCCTTTCTTATGGCACCGCTGCCCTCTTCGGGATTTTTCTTGGGGTCTTTACCGGGGCATTATCGGCCGGCCTTTTTAGTACCGACTCCCATACAACCTCGACTTTTGCCGGCTTGAGGTCCGAGGGTGTCCCACAATCCTTTGAGTATCTTGAGGAGACACCACCCAACTCTCTCACGGCCTTATACTTCGGGTCGAATCTGGAGGAGATAGATGACTAGAAGGACACTTGCGATACTGCTTATTATCTCGGTTGGCATAAACGTCGGCATCATAGGGACGTTCGCCTACAATTATTTTAAATTCAAGGATAGAGTCGAGAGGGGGCCCGAGGGCCTGAGCCGATGGTTTGAGGAGAGGTTTGATCTTTCTCCCGAGCAGGCCAAGAAGGTGGACGAGATCATAATATCGGACCGTGATGCGATGGATGATCTCAGGGTGAGAATTGATGGTAAGATGGAGGAGCTCGCCACTCTACTCGATGAGGAGGATCCCAACAGGGAGGCAATCGAGGATGTGATCTTCGATCTCTCTTCGCTTCGCTATGAGATGGAGACAAGGGTCGTGGAAAATATGCTCGAGATAAGGGGTGTCCTAACTCCCGAGCAGGCCGAAGAATTCAATGAGGATATGGGGAGGCACCTGTGCCCTAGGGGAATGGGGATAAGGAAGGGGTGGGGAAGAGAGAGGGGAATCAGGGGTGGGCCCATCGAAGAAAGATAGGTGTCTCGAAGGAGATGTGAGGCCCAAAAGGTGAAAAGTTTTTTAAATAAAAATATCAAAGATTATATGAATAGGAGTTTTTAGGTTTTGGAAAAGCAAGCTAAAAAGATTATTATAAGTGTAACGGCTGCAGTTTTCCTTGTCCTCTTGGTGCTGGTTGTAGTTAGGATAATCGGTTCAAAGTTGTTTGCAAAAGAGGAAACCCTCGCAATTGAAAAGGATCCGATATCCATAGTGGAGGTGGATAGGGGCCTGGTTAGGAAGACACTCTTTTACACGGGAGATCTCCATGCGGAAAAGGAGGTAATGGTCTACAGTGTCGTTCCGGGCAGGGTCATAAGATACAATTTCAATGAGGGGGACACTATAAGAAAGGGGGCGACGCTCGCGGTACTCGAGAGGACCGAGACATGGGATGAATTTAAACCTGTTATTGTTGAGGCCCCGATTTCAGGCACTGTTGCCCTAAATTATCTCGATATTGGGGAGCTCGCCACCACACAGACCCCACTTTCACTTATCGTCGGGGGGGGCGGAATCAGGGTCATTATAAGGGTCTCGGATGTGGAACTCGGACTTATAAAGGAGGGTATGAAGGCCGAGCTTAAAGTCCCCATCGCTCCGGAGAGGGTTTTCAATGGTACTGTCGAGAGGAAAAGTCCCGTTATTGAAAGGACTACGCGTACGGCCCAGGTGGAGATGTTTTTCAAGAACGGGGACGGCTCTCTTTTGGCGGGGATGTTCGGAGATGTGACGATCATCGTCGAGGAAAAAGGAGACGCATTGGTCATTCCGTTTGATGCGGTCCTGTTTGAGAATGAGGGGATGATCGGGCCCTTCTGTTACGTCATCGAGGATGAAAAGGCGATAAAGAGGCCCCTGACTTTAGGGATTGTAGAGGGTAAGAATGTGGAGGTGGTATCAGGCCTCGAGGAAGGGGAGATGGTGGCTGATCTGGGCAAAGAAAATCTCGAAGATGGATCGGAGGTTTTGATAGTAGAATCCCAATAGTAGATTATAGTGGAATAAAGATAAAGGAACTATTTAACCATGTCGATACCTAAATTCTCAGTCAGAAATCCCGTCTTCGTAAATATGATAACGATCGCCGTATTCGTCTTGGGAGTGATATTTACGAGGAACCTCAACCGGGAGATATTCCCCGCCATTTCCTACGGCTATATCATTATTGTTACCGTATACCCCGGGGGATCTCCTGAAGAGATAGAAAAAACGGTCACGACCCCGATCGAGGAAGAGATAGCGGATGTCGATGGGATAAAGGATCTCGAGTCGAGAACGAGGGAGGGGGTTTCGACGATCATCATACAAGCCGAGAGCGATATCGACGGCATAAGGCTCGATCAGCTCTTCAACGATATCAAGAACGAAACCGATAAGGTCAAAGACCTCCCCGAAGATGCCGAAGATCCCGAGTTCATAAAAATCAGCTCGGAATTTCCCGCCATCACCGTGGGATTTGGGGGCGATGTTTCCGAGGAGACCTTAAGGGTCTCCTCCGATCGCCTGAAAAAGAAGATAGAATTGATCGAAGGTGTCAGCTCGGTCGAATCGTGGTCCTACCGTGACAAGGAACTGTGGGTTCAGGTCGACCCACGAAGGCTCGAGGCCGCAAATCTAACGTTGATAGAGATAGTCGACGCAATTAGAAAGCGAAACCTGAATATTCCGGGCGGTACTTTGGACGTTGGGAGAAAGGAGCTTCTAGTTAGGACTATCGGGGAGGCCCAAGGGGAGGTTGATATTGAAGACGTTGTTATCCGCTCCCTTCCTTCGGGAAATGTAAAAGTGGGAGATGTCGCAGATGTAGTCGAGACCTTTCAAGAAGAAGAGATAAGAGGTCGGCTAAACGGGAGTCGAACGGTAGCGCTTTTTGTAAACAAAAAGGCAAAGGGTGATATTATTGATATAGTCGGTGAGGTCAGGCGGCTCGTCGATGAAGAAAAAAAGATCCTCCCGGAGGGATGCGAGATCAAGCTTGTCCAGGATTATTCTATATATGTCCAACGAAGACAGAATACGCTCCTTTTCAACGGCGCCATAGGCCTTATCCTCGTTATTTTAATCCTATATGCTTTCTTGGAGTCAAGAGTTGCCTTTTGGGCCGCAATGGGTATCCCCTTCTCGTTTCTCTTTACGATAATCGTCATGTTCTATACCGGGATGAGCCTGAACATGCTCTCGATGTTTGGCCTTATCCTCGTTTTGGGAATCGTCGTCGATGACGCGATAGTGGTTTCGGAGAATGTCTTCCGATATCGGGAGATGGGTTTCTCCCCATCGGAGGCGGCCATCGTGGGTGCGGAGGAGGTTGGTCTCCCCGTCGTTGCGGCCATCGCAACAAACATCGCGGCTTTTCTTCCGCTCCTTATCATAACAGGGATTATAGGGAAATTTTTGAGGGCCATTCCGCAAGTTGTCATAATAACACTTTTAGCTTCTCTCTTTGAGGCCTTCTTGGTCCTCCCCTCTCATCTTGCCGAGTTTGTAAAGGACAGGGCCGGCAAGGTCAAAAAGGAGGCCAGGGCGTGGTTTAATCAGGTAAGGGATTTTTATGGGGGGCTTTTGGCCTCTTTTCTGAGAAGGCGTTATCTTATATTTTTTGGGCTTCTGGGTGTCGCCATAGGCACAATAGTCTTCGCCGCCTTGACCATGGAATTCGTATTTATGGGAAATGTCAGGGCGGAGCAGTTCATGATAAACATATACAATCCCGTAGACAGCAACATCGATGAGACCGACAGGGTTGTCAAAGAGGTGGAAAAACTAATCTTGGATCTACCGCCTGAAGTTGTGAAAGATCTAATTACTCTGGTGGGTTATATAGAGACGGGGGCCGCGCCGACCGAGGGATCGTATGTTGGGCAGCTTTGGGTCGAGCTAACCGAACATGGTTATAAGGATGTGGGCGCGGACGAGATCATAGCCGACCTCAGAGAAAAGACCGCAAAGATCCCCGGCCCGACCTCTATCACCTACACTGAATTACAAGGAGGGCCCCCAACAGGGGCGCCGGTATCTGTGGAGATAAGGGGGGAGGATTTTAAAATCTTAAGAGAATTGGCCGATGAGGTCAAAAAAGAGTTGGAAACTATAAAGGGAGTCAAAGACATCGACGACAATTTCAGAAAGGGGAAGGAAGAGATTCGCATAGTAGTAGACGAACATAAGGCACGCTCTCTTGGTCTGGATGTTGCGACCGTGGCAACTGAGATACGATATGCCTTCTCGGGCGGAGAGGCGGGGAATATCAGGAGAGGCGATGACAAGATAGACATCGTTGTCAAATACGGCGAGGCTTTCAAAACGCCGGAGTATCTTCTAAATTTTTCGGTCCCAAATATGAACGGGGACAGGATACCGATCAAGAGTTTCGCCGATATCGAATATGGTGAGGGTATCCTGAAGATCTATCACTCAGATAGGGAGAGGACTATCACCGTTACGGCCGACATCGTAAAGGGCGATAATACCTCCACGGAGGTAAACGAGGCGCTGATAGAGAAATTCGGGACGGTGAGCAAAGAGTATCCCGGCTATACGTATGATTACACCGGAGAATTCGAGGACACCCAGGAATCGTTAAAGTCGATGTTTCAGGCATTCTGGCTTGCGATAGCCATCATTTACATCATACTCGCCGCCCTCTTCAAGTCCTTCGTCCAACCGGTTATTATCCTTTTTACCGTCCCCTTTTCATTCGTCGGGGTGGTCTTGGGGCTGTTTATTATGAATGTGGAGCTTTCTCTCCTTGCGGTAATCGGGATAGTGGCCCTCGTCGGAATTGTGGTGAACGACTCTCTTGTGCTTGTGGATTTTATCAACAGGGCAAGGGCAACGGGGATGAAGGTCTATGATGCCGTCCTTGAATCAGGAAAGACGAGGCTAAGGCCCGTCTTGCTCACCTCTCTGACCACGATCGGTGGCCTTGGGCCTATGGCATTTGGTCTTGGTGGGAGCGAGCCATATCTCGCACCGATGGCGATATCGATAGTCTGGGGGCTCACCTTCGCTACGATCTTGACACTCTTGGTAATACCTTGCCTTTATATTATTGTAGATGATATAAAGGAATCGATTGTGGATAGGATGCGGAGAGGACGTTGATTCACCTTAGAAATGTCGATTTTTCTTACATGTCGAGTGAGGGTAAATCCACCTTTACAATTGATGGCGTCAATCTATCCATCCCTTCAGGTGTATACGCCGCTCTGATAGGCCCGAACGGCTCGGGCAAGACCACCATAGCTAAGTTGATCAAGGGTATTGTCTCTCCCACCAGAGGTGAAGTCGAGGTGGCGGGGAGTATACTCGGTGTGGATGAGATCTCCGAGGATGTGGGGCTGGTCTTCTCCAATCCCGAAAACCAGATAGTCTCGGCGGTGGTCGAGGAAGATGTGGCGTTCGGATTGGAAAACATGGGGATAGAAACAGGTGAAATGAGAAGAAGGGTTACCGAGGTCATGGAGAGGTTGGACATAAAGGACCTCGCCAAGATGCCTCCCCATAAGCTATCGGGTGGAGAACAGCAACGCCTCGTTATTGCAGGGGTCCTCGTGATGGGCCTTAAGGTAATGGTTCTGGACGAAGCCACCTCTATGCTGGATTCTATGGGTAGGAGGGATATCCTCAAATTAATCCGCGAATTAAATAGAAGGGAGGGGATCACGGTTTTGTCAATTACGCATTCAATTTCCGAGGCCGTCCTTTCAGATCTCGTTTTTGTAATCGATGAGGGAAAGATCATCTTCTGTGGTACTCCAAAAAGGCTTCTTTTCGATGATACTATCTTGAGAAAGCTTAAGGTGGAGCTATCTGAGTTTCTCGAATTGATCAAGAGATTGATAGATGAGGGGATCGATCTCCCGGACGGTCATCTGGGGATCGAAACCACGATCAGTGCCTTAAATGGTCGTCTCCGGGAGGACTATTCATGATAACAGATTTTGTTTGTAGAAGGTGCAAAAAAGAGATACCTCCCGGTGGGGCGTTCTTCAATGTTATACTGACCGTCATGTCAGGCTTCGACGGAGTTTTGGATCCCGATGGGGATCAGGATATCAATGGGATTTTGGATCAGGTCGAGGATAGGGAAGCCGAGCAACTCGAGAGGGGAGTCTACTTTGAGGAGGAGGTCGTGCTGTGCGCCGTATGTAAAGAAGAGGTAACGGCGTCTTTTCTAAATGAGCTGGACGGGAAAAGCTTAGTATACTCCGGAGGCCCTGAGGGGAGGCTTCATTGAGACAATCTTTTTTGACTTAATCTAAACTGTTGACATATTGATCCTTTCTTGCAATAATCAGAAAGATAATTTTCTATGGTGGGGTTTTGAGAGCATTATTGAGGAAGTTATCGTGGAAGAAGGGGCTGCTTCTATCCGCCCTTGTTATGCTTTTTTTGGCGGCGGGTTGTACGAAGACTGATGTTTTCGATTTCTCGCTCGGTGAAATATTTTCAAGTTCGAATGGAGAGGAATCTTTAGGGTCTCCACTGCCGGTGCCTGATGAGGTCTCACCTTCCTCACTTCGGGGGCTTCCCGCTGTCAATGATGCAATTAATGCACTTCCCTCGGTCGTCGAGATAGAGGCCAGTGTCCCCCCCACTCATTGGCCGGAGAATGTTGATGTGGGAGAGTTCTTCGGCCATCCATTCGAGTCTTTTCATGAACTCATGCCGGTCTATGGTGCGGGTATCATTCTGGATTCCAAAGGTTATATCCTGACCAATTATCATCTCGTCGAGGGGGTGAGTGAAGTTACCGTTAAGCTTGCAAGCGGAGGTTCATTTCCCGGAAAGATAATCGGTTCCGACGAGAGGACGGATATCTGTGTTTTAAAGATAGCCCCGACACAGGATCTCATTAAAGCCGATATCGGGGATTCGGATAATCTTTCCATGGGAGATTGGGTCGTTGTCCTCGGGAACCCTTACGGCCTGGGCTTGAGTGCCTCTGTGGGGATTGTAAGTGCCCTTGATAGGTCTTCTCTAGATTGGGAGACTGCGGGAAAATTTATCCAGACAGATGCCCCGATGAATCCGGGCAACTCCGGGGGGGCGCTGGTCAATCTCGATGGTGAGGTCGTCGGGATCGTATCGGCTGTGCTCTCTCCCGGCGACGGGATAGGATTCGCCATACCCATAAATAGTGCCGTAAAGATCGCGCGAGAGATTATCGACACTGGCACCGTAGAGAGGGGATGGCTGGGAGTGGAACTGCAGGACCTCGATTCCGATCTCGCCGAGTTCTTCTCGGTCGGTTCACAAAAAGGGGTCCTGGTGAGTCGTGTGCAGGACGGAGGCCCCGCCCTTAAGGCGGGTGTACGTGAGGGCGATGTTATCGTCAGATTCGGGGGGGAAAAGGTTGAGGGGATGAAGGCCCTTCGCGCAATGATTGCCGAT
Organism: uncultured Thermodesulfobacteriota bacterium; assembly: GCA_964506935.1. Classification (GTDB taxonomy): domain Bacteria; phylum Desulfobacterota; class Zymogenia; order Zymogenales; family Zymogenaceae; genus CAZDOD01. The sequence goes on from CAZDOD010000007.1 coordinate 18,853, forward strand.
GCTAAAATCGGGGCAAATTATAGTATAGACATAGTCAGGGATGGGACGCCTCTTAAACTCAGTGTCGAGATAGGCAAGATAACATCCAAGAGAGAGGACGCTCCCAGTTACCGAAAAATAGATCCGGACCTTCTTGGCCTCTTTACGGTTGACGCGCCGGAGGAATTGAAGAAGGCACTCGGCATTAATTACGGGGTTTTGGTTACAGAAACAGCCAATACTGATTCTCTCGAGATCCTTCCGGGCGATGTGATAATTTCCATCAACATGAATCCCGCACAAGATAGGGAATCGTATCTCGCCTCCCTGGGAGATTTTTCCGGAGGGGAGAAGGTGGTTCTTCTGATAAATAGGAGTGGAAACACTTTCTTTTCAACTATAGACCTGAGGAAATAGTAAATGGCCCTGATAACAGATCCTGAAGCAGCCAGAAGACTTGCAAGGACGATCATCTCCGATATCACAGTCTATAACAAGGATAAGGTTCGTGAGGGCCTAAAAAACGATAACCTGTTCGAACTCTTGAAGAAAGAGCTCGAACAGGGAAAGAAAGTGTACGAAAGCAGAGTTTCGCCTGAGATCACTTCCACGACAAATTTTTATGACCTCGCCATAGTGGACGTCATGGTCCAGCAGGCTACGGATATGGAAAGCAAGATTTAGTTCTTCCTTCAAACAGAGGTTTCAAAGGAAATCCGAACCAAGACCCTCCATTTTACGGTCTCTCCCGAATTAGACGGCGAGAGGCTGGATGTCTACCTCAGTATCGTTATACCTCATCTCTCCCGTTCCCACCTAAAGAAACTAATTAAGGATGGATTTGTCCACGTCGACGGCAAAGATGGGCGTCCCGGCGTGCGTGTCGCCCAGGAAGAAAAAATAGATGTCACCATCCCGGAGACGGAACATCGAGACATCGAGCCCGAGGAGATCCCAATAGACGTCATTTATGAGGACGAACATCTTCTGGTTGTCGACAAGCCCGCGGGGATGGTGGTTCATCCGGGAGCGGGAAGGGCGTCGGGCACACTGGTCTCCTCACTCCTCTTTATGGGGATTGATCTCTCGACCGTCGGAGGAAGCGATAGGCCCGGAATAGTCCACCGTCTCGACAAGGACACGTCGGGCCTCATCGTCGTTGCGAAGGACGATCGAGCCCACGTAGGTCTCTCGCTTCAATTTAAGGCACACAAGACCGAAAGGGTCTATCTCGGGGTCTCTTGGGGGAGGATCACCGAAGACAGGGGGAGGATCGACGCCCCCCTTGGGAGGCACGCAAGAGACAGAAAGAGGATTACAACAAATCCCGTTGTCGGCAAGGAGGCCGTGACTGAGTTTGAGGTAATGGAGAGGTTTCCCAACATGACATTTGCGAGATTTATGCCCCAGACCGGAAGGACGCATCAGATAAGGGTTCACATGGCTCACAGGGGCCACCCGATAGTCGGCGATACGACATACGGTTCTGTGAAGGCGGCGAAAAACATAAAGGACAAGATCATCAGGAAGGCCGTTCTGGGGATGAAGCGACAGGCCCTCCACGCCTCTATTCTCGGCTTTGTCCATCCGATAACCGAGGATTTTATGAGGTTCGAATCACCGCTCCCAAACGATATCAAATCACTTCTTGAGGTCATCCGTGGCGAAGAGTGAGATAAAGGTTGTGGCGGGCGTCGAGACCGTCAGGGCGAAACTTCTTAGCGATGTTGGAGGGATTCGGTATGTCTTTACCACACGAAGGGGGGCCTCGGATTTAGATCATCTCGATTTCGACTACAGGAAAGAGGGCGAAATTGATGTTGCAAAAAGCTATGAGCGTATCGCCTCATATTTCGGCGTCGGAACCTCCAATATATATGTCCCGAAACAGGTACATGGCAGCGGTGTGGAAATATTAAGAGATTATCCCAGTAGGTCTCGAATGCTCGGAAGAGTTGAGAACGACGCCTGTGTCACCGATTTTTCCGGTCTCGTATTGACGGTACTTACCGCCGACTGCCTCCCGATACTCATGGTCGACCCAAAAAGAAAGGTGGTCGCCGCCGTCCACGCCGGATGGAGGAGCACAGTCCTGGGGATATCGAGGCTGGCCGTTGAGAAAATGGTTGATTCCTTCGGGAGCGATCCGAAAGATATCGTCGTCGCCCTCGGCCCCGCCATAGGGCCCTGCTGCTACGAGGTGGGACTCGATGTTATTTCGAGTGTGAAAAAGGCATTTCCTTTTTCTGAGAGATATCTCTTTGATATAAGGGAGGGCCATGCTAATCTCGACCTTGCGGGATTGAATTCGCATATCCTTGCCGAGTCGGGGATTTCAGAAAAAAACATATGGTTGTCGGGCTTGTGCACCTCTTGTCATCCCGACCTCTTCTATTCATACAGGAGGGACGGGGAAGGGACGGGGAGGATGATGAATGCCATAGTCCTGGAGTGATATTTTGTCTTTGAAGATAAATATTTTCCGTAACCGAAAAATAGAAGATAGTCTCGAGGATGCACGTAATCGTCGATGCGTATAATTTGATTATGACCTCTGCCGAATATGGCGCCGTAAGGGGTGGAAAAATGCAGGGGGCGAGGGAGGGGCTCGTCCGTGATATCGGAAGATACAAAAAGGTTCGCGGCCACAAGGTAACGCTTGTATTTGATGCGACCGGGTCGGGGGGGATTGAACGAACGGTTGAGAAAATAGAGGGCGTAAACGTCATCTTTACAAAAAGGGAGGAGACCGCAGACGACGTGATTATCGAGCTTGTCGAGAGGGGTGCGGGAACCGAAAGGGTCGTGGTTACTTCCGATGTGGCGGTTTTGCGGGGCGCCAAGAGGCGCGGCGCCGCGGTGATAACGTCTGAGGGATTTGAAAGGAAGATGGAGAGGGCCTTTAGCGAAGATGAGACTGAAGAAGAGATGGCACCGGAGAAGTCCTCTAACTATAAGAGCAGGCGAAAGATCTCCCTCGATAAATTATAGTTTTTTCTTGACATATGATTTCTTGTTTCTTCAAAACAACTTATTATTCTTCATAATACTCCCAGGCGGAGGCGAGGCGTTTTTCCCTTGCCCTGCCGGCGACATTCAGAAGCGCCCTGTCCCGCTCCCAGATCGCCCGTGTATCTTTATCGACCTTATCCCAGTACGGATCTGTCCGATCGAGTAGATCCGAAAGCTCTCTGAACACACCGGCGAGGACGATATGAGCTTCCTTTGAGAGCGGGTCACAGACGGCCAGCGACCTAATTGTCGTAATCAGGCTCAAGAATCCCTCCTTTATGTTCTTCGGCCAATCAAAGATGGACGCAACCCGAAAGAGATACCCCAATATGGCCCCTAAGACGTGGATATCCTCGATTGTGCGAAATGGCTTGATGTATTCGTTGTAGCCGTCACCCTCAAGTATCTGGGATTCTTTGACGATAACATCTTTGAAGAGCAGTCTGCCGTGGCTGATCTCTTTTACAAACGGGAGTTGCTCCATCGGCTCGACGGAGATCCCGGGTGTTTTTTTATCGACAAGAACAATGCGGATCTTATTTTTGCCGTCGGATGTAATCGCAGTGGACGCCGCCGCCAAGATAAGCTCCGCCTCGTCCGCGCATGTAATGAATTTTTTGCTTCCGTTCAAAATCCACTTCTTTTCACCATCGAAAAGCTCATCGGTTTTCTTTAACGTCGATTCTATCGCCTTCGGGTGTCCGCCCCCCTCTTCCGTCACACAGAAGGCTACAACGGCCTCTTTAGGAAGCTTCGGCACCATGCGTCTTATCGCCGATTCGTAACCAGAAACGAAAGCATATGACACCCGGTCGGAGATAAAGCCGCCCACTACTGCCATCTCCAGTGTTTCTGGCCAGGCCGAGGTTTCTCTATCGAATATCTTTTTCCAGTCACCGAAAGAACTAAGCGGCCTCGTATCGATAGATTTACCGCTTGTCAGTAACCAATCTATGACGGCCAAACTAACTTTGCTATTTGTCTTTTTTTTAGGACACATTGATTATTTGGAAGAGTTGTTATAGTGGACTATGACACCTCAAACGATATAGTATTTGATGTACTTTTAAGGCTAGGAAAGAAGCTCCCTAAAATAGTCGATCGTCTTTTTTATCCCCTCGTCAAATGGTATGAGCGGCTCCCAGCCAAGCTCCTTTTTCGCCTTCTTTATATCGGGACATCGACGTTTGGGGTCGTCTTCCGGGAGCTTTTCAAAAACCATCTCTGAGCTGCTTTTCGTAACCCCAACTATCTTTTTTGCTATCTCGATGATCTCCATCTCGTTTGGGTTTCCGAGGTTTACGGGCCCGTTGTATGCCCCCGTGTTCATTAGCCTTATCAGACCTTCGACCATGTCGGAGACGTAACAGAATGATCGGGTCTGGTGCCCATCGCCGAAGATCGTGATGGGGTTGTTTTTTAGGGCGTCGCGGATAAAATTGCTTATGACCCTCCCGTCATTCCTCGACATATTTGAGCCGTATGTGTTGAAGATCCTCGCAATCCTAATATCTACGTTGTTCTGCATCTGGTAGGAGACCATCAGGCTTTCCGCCACCCTCTTCCCCTCGTCATAACAGCTTCTGAGGCCGATCGGATTTACGTGTCCCCAATACTCTTCGACCTGTGGGTGGACCTCCGGGTCGCCGTATACCTCGGAGGTGGAGGCGAGGAGCACCTTTGCCTTGATCCTTTTGGCGATGCCCAAGACGTTTAGGGTGCCGAAGACGTTTGTCTTGATAGTCTTTACTGGATTATATTGATAGTGCAGGGGGGAGGCGGGACATGCGAGGTGATATATCTCGTCGACTTCAAGGAGTATCGGTTCCACTATGTCGTGGCGGACGAGCTCGAAATTTGGGTGGCCAAAGATATCCTTAATGTTATCCTTTTGTCCCGTAAAAAAGTTATCGAGGCATATAACTTCGGTGCCTTGGTCTATGAGCTTCTTGCATAGATGGGAGCCGATAAATCCGGCCCCTCCGGTGACGAGTACCCTTTTCATTGTTTTTCTTTTTTACTCCCAGGTTTACCAATACAGTAATAGGCGAAACCGATCCTCTCCAATTCCTCTCTGTTATATTGATTTCTGCCATCAAAGATGACCGCCCCTTTCATCATATTCTTCATCCTCGCAAAATCCGGATTCCTAAATTCATTCCATTCGGTGATAAGGGCGAGGGCGTCCGCCCCCGAAATGGCATCGTATGCATTTTTTGCATAGTGGACATTTTTTTTGCTGAAAAGCGACCTGAAATTGTCTATGGCTGTGGGATCGAAGACTCTAAGATGGGCACCCTCATCGAGGAGTCTCTCGGCTATCTTTATAGAAGGCGCCTCCCTGATGTCGTCGGTGTTGGGCTTAAATGATAGGCCCCATAACGCGATTGTCAAACCGTCAATCTTTCCACCGAAATGAGATATTATCTTCCGTGTGAAGACCTCCCGTTGCATTTTGTTTACTTCACTTACAACCTTGAGTATCTCCAGGGGATATCCCGCATCATCGCCTGATTTTATTATCGCTTTGAGGTCCTTTGGGAAACATGAGCCCCCGAAGCCCACGCCGGGAAAGAGAAACTTAGAGCCAATCCGCGAATCGGAGCCTATCCCTCTCCTGACCGACTCGATATCCGCCCCCAGCTCGTCGCATAGATTTGCGATCTCGTTTATAAAGGATATCTTGGTTGCGAGAAATGCGTTGGCTGCATACTTTGTCATTTCGGCTGATCGTATATCCATCATATAGATGGGATTTCCTGTGCGGATATAGGGGGCATAAAGCTCCTTCATTATCTCGGCCACCCTTACATCCGAGGTGCCGATCACAACCCTCTCCGGCTTCATGAAGTCATCGACGGCTGCCCCCTCCTTTAAAAATTCGGGATTAGAGACCACGTCGAACTCAAAGTCGGTCTCATTTCGGATGGTACTTGCAACGAGATCCGCCGTCCCAACGGGCACAGTGCTCTTTGTCACGACGATCCTGTAGCCGTTCATAACCTTTCCGATCTCCTTGGCAACCTCTAGGACGTTATTCAGGTCTGCGCCGCCGTCATCGTCCTGTGGAGTACCCACGGCAATGAAACATATCAAGGATTCGTTTACTCCGTGAGCAATGCTGGTGGTAAAGGTAAGGCGGCCCTGAGATGAATTTCGTTTTACGAGATCGGTCAGGCCCGGCTCGAAGATGTCGACCTTCCCCGCCTTTAACATATCTATCTTCTTTTTTTCCTTGTCTACACATATAACGTCGTTACCCATATCGGCAAAGCAACTTCCTGTAACCAGTCCGACGTAACCGGTGCCAATAATACAGAGCTTCATATCATCCTCAACTATAAGATTGGTAGAAAATCTTATACGAAATTATCTGAAAGGCAATTCTAATCAAACAAACATACTAAAGTCAATAAAGAAACAGCTGGGAAAGCTGTAAAAATATTTGCGGCTTTTGTTATTTGGCCTTTTTAAAGCCGTACGTCCTTTTCCCCTTGCTCATAAGTTTAAAGAGTTTTGATCCCTCAACCCCTGAAACTATTTCTCTCTCTTTTAAATGGTGGTCCGAGAAGGTGAGGGTCCCCTTTGGTTTCAAAACACGGTGGATCTCCTGTAATATTTTTCTCGGCTCCTTAAAGTCGTGAAATACGTCATAGAGAAAGACGACATCTACGCTTTGATCTTTTAAGCCTGTCTTGCAGTCGGTATTGATCGTCTCGATATTTGTAAGGCCCAATCTTTCGGCCCTCTTCATTACGTTCGCCAAAGCCATCGGGTGGATGTCCGCGGCATAGACCTTACCTTTACTCCCGACTAATCTCGCCGCTACTATAGAATAGCTCCCAGGGCCGCAGCCGTAGTCGAGGATCGAGTATCCCGGCTTGATATCGACTTCGGAAAGGACTTTTTCCCTTGGGATTAGAAGGTCTCTTATCCCCAAAAAATATCTTACTGCCAAAAAATCGAGGCTGGTCTTTGTCATTTTTCACCTGCACTTTTTTTGATCTAATCATCCCGCCTTCTGCTGCCGGTTGTTTTCCCGTTCGAGTATCTCTTTTAAGATTTTTCCGGTATAGGTCCCCTCCATCTCGGAAAGCTCCTCGGGAGTCCCCTTCGCAACGACTTCGCCCCCCTGATCACCCCCTTCTGGGCCGAGGTCTATGATATAGTCAGCGCTCTTTATGACTTCGGGATTGTGCTCGATAATGATGATTGAGTTCCCCTCGTCTCGGAGGCGAAACAGGACCTTGAGTAGATTCTTGATGTCGGCAAAGTGGAGGCCCGTTGTCGGCTCATCGAGGATGTAGAGTGTCCTGCCAGTACTCCTTTTGGATAGCTCCTTCGAAAGCTTTATCCTCTGGGCCTCTCCGCCGGAGAGCGTTGTTGCGGGTTGTCCCAACCTTATGTAGCCCAGCCCCACGTCGGCGAGGGTAACAAGCTTTGCCATGATCTGGGGGTGGCTCGTGAAAAATTCCATGGCCTGATTGACCGTCATCATAAGGACATCGGAGATGTTCTTTCCCTTATAGGTAATCTCGAGTGTCTCCCTGTTGTATCTCTTGCCCTGGCAGGTTTCGCAGGTGACGTAGACGTCGGGGAGAAAATGCATCTCTATCTTGATGATGCCATCGCCGGTGCAGGCCTCACACCTGCCCCCCTTGACATTAAAGCTGTATCTCCCTGGCTTGTAACCCCTGACCTTTGACTCCGGGAGCTGGGCGAAGAGATCCCGAATGTGGGTAAAAAGTCCAGTATATGTGGCGGGATTGGAACGTGGGGTACGGCCTATGGGGGATTGGTCGATGTCGATGACCTTGTCAATCTCGTCTGCCCCTTCGATGCTTTTATATTTTCCCGCTTTTTCCTTTGAGCGGTAGAGCGTCTGGCTCAAGGCCCGAAACAAAGTATCTATTACGAGGGTCGATTTCCCCGACCCTGAGACACCGGTAATACAGGTGAGAGTGCCGAGGGGAAAATCGACGTCGATAGATTTCAGGTTGTTTTCTTCTGCACCGTAAAGGACCAGAAAACCCTTTGGACTTTTCCTCTTTTTCGGTATTGGTATCGAGAGCCTTCCGGACAGATACTTTCCTGTGAGAGAATTTTCGTCGTTCAGTATGTCCTGCGGAAGCCCGGCAAATACTATCTTACCCCCAGCAAATCCCGCTCCCGGGCCCATATCGATTATGTAGTCGGAAGACCTTATCGTCTCCTCGTCATGCTCGACCACCAAGACGGAGTTTCCCAGATCCCTCAAACTCATCAGGGTTTTGAGAAGCTTTTTATTGTCCTTCTGATGTAGGCCGATGCTCGGTTCATCGAGGATATAGAGGACTCCGACGAGGCTTGAGCCTATCTGTGTAGCAAGACGTATGCGCTGTCCCTCGCCTCCTGATAGAGTGGCCGAGGTGCGATCGAGGGTTAGGTAATCGAGGCCGACGTTTTTGAGAAAGCCCAAACGCTCAATCACCTCCTTCTTGACCCTCCCCGCTATGAATTCCTCCTGTGGTGGAAGGACTAGCTCCTTGAAAACTGAGAGGAGCTCGTTTACCGACTTCTTTGTGTAATCGTAGATATTTTTTTCGGCGACCTTTATATGAAGGCTCTCCTCTCTGAGCCTCGCCCCATTACATATCGGACAGGAGCGGATATTCATAAAGCGGGATATCTCGTCTCTGATGAATTCCGAGTCGGTTTCGAGATAGCGTCGGTTGAGGTTCTGTATTACGCCCTCGAAAGGGCGGGGGTAAAAATACTTCCTCCCGTCCCTCTCAAAGTAAAAATCTATATTCTCGTTACCCGATCCATTGAGGATGACGTTTTGTACCTTCTGGGGAAGCATTTCGAATGGTGTGTATATATCGAAGTCGTAGTGCTTTGCGAGCGCATCCAAGAGCTGGAAGTGGTAGACCGAGTTTTTCTTCTCCCACGGGACGATAGCCCCCTCCCTGAGCGAGAGGGCTCTATTTGGGACGATGAGATCGGGGTCGAGGTACATGGTTGTCCCGAGACCGCTGCAATTCTGGCATGCCCCGTGGGGATTATTAAATGAGAAGATTCGGGGCGTTATCTCGGGATAGCTTATGCCGCAGATGTTACATGCGAACTTCTCAGAAAATGGGAGCTCTTCACCGTCTTCTATCGCAATAGTGACGAAACCGTCGGAGAGTTTTAGGGCGGTCTCCAGAGAATCGGTGAGTCGCTTTTTTAGCCCCTCCTTCATCACCAGTCTATCAACTACCACCTCGATGTCATGCTTCTTGTTTTTGTCGATGGTTATCTCCTCATCGAGGGAGTAGAGGATGCCGTCGATTCGGACTCTCAGATATCCCGACCTTCTGAGATTTTCAAGCTCCTTTTTGTATTCCCCCTTTCTCCCCTTGACCGTCGGGGCGAGTATAGAGAACTTGGAGCCCGAAGGGAGCTCCATGATCCTATCGACGATCGATTGTACGGTCACCGAAGTTATCTCCCTCCCGCACTGATAGCAGTATGGATGGCCAACCCTGGCGAAGAGGAGCCTCAAGTAATCATAAATCTCTGTTACAGTTCCGACCGTGGATCTTGGATTTTTGCTGGTGGTCTTCTGCTCGATGGATATTGCGGGAGATAGCCCCTCGATGAAGTCGACGTCGGGCTTGTCCATCTGCTCGAGAAACTGTCTTGCATATGCCGAGAGCGATTCGACATATCGCCTTTGACCCTCTGCGTATATCGTATCGAAGGCGAGTGTCGATTTGCCGGAGCCCGAAAGCCCCGTAATTACAACGAGCTTGTCCCTCGGGATGACAACGTCTATATTCTTCAGGTTGTGTTCCCGGGCGCCCTTTACCCTGATGTGTGTTTCCGCCATAATAAAGAATACGCTAAAATGTATATTATAAAATATTTTTCAGGTGATGTAAAGAATTTCTTTCAATCGGAAATTCTTTCGATATTGGATGGCATTGCCATTGTGAGGTGAGGATTTGATAAATTGATGATTTGACGAAGGGATAGAAAGATGTGCCCGCTTTTTTATCTAAGAATTATATCTTGAAGGAGTTTTTTGGTTGAAAAAATTACGAGCCAGTCTTTGATACTTCTTTATCCCTAATTCCAAAGAAAAATGAAAAATGTATGAAGCAGAAAAAAAGGGGCGTTTTGATCTTACGCCCCCACTTATATCTATGGATATGATCTCTACAAGTTATTCATTTCTTTACAGGCGTCTTTTAAATCTAGATCGCAGGCCTTCTTGAAATCCTTCTTCGCCTCATCGGTCTTGCCTAATTTGATGTAATTGACCCCCCTGTTCCAGTATGACTCGGCGAAGGTAGGATTCAACTCTATCGCCTTGTTGTAGTCCAAGAGGGCTTTTTCGTAATTGCCCATCTCAAAGTGGAGGACACCTCTGTTGTTGTAGACGACGTAGTCATTCGGGTCAAGGCTGATGGTTTTGTTGTAATCGACGAGTGCCTCATTATATTTCTTCAATTTCCAATAGACGACTCCCCTGTTGTTGAAGGCCTTTTTGTTGTTTGGTTCGAGGCTTATGATCTTGTTGTAATCCTCCATCGCCTCGTTATATTTGTTTAATTTTCTGTATGTCAATCCCCTAAAGAGGTATGCATCTGTCATTTTAGGATCAAGTTTTACGGCGGCGTTCAGGGGCTCCAGAGCCTTTTTGTAATCGCCCGTGCCACAAAAGCCGATACCTATATTGTACCAATCATTTGCGGTCCTCTTGGTCTCATTGCCCGTATCCACAAAATCCCCGACACTCGCTACCTTTTTATTGCATGCCACCTCATATCCATACATACAGGCCTTTTTGAAATCCTCTTCGGCTTTGACGGGATCGTTTGCTTTTTCGTATGCTAAGCCCCGTTTATAGTAGATGGTGTGAGAGTGCTTGTTTGTCTTCAGGAATTCTGTAAAGTCGTCTATGGCCTCTTTATAGTTGCCCTTGTTAAAGTAAGAAAGGCCCCTCATCTGATAGACAGGAGGTTCAGGTTTGGGGTGGTTTGCTACATACTCATTGAAGCAAGCTATACATCCGTCATAGTCCTTGTTGTCGTATAAGGTCTTACATTCTCCGTAAGACCTCGCCTTTTCAGACGGAGTGAAGGTTATATAAGTAAAAAGGGATAGTGAGCCAATAGCTATTACGGTCAAAATGGTTAACGTTACCTTCTTCTTTTTATCTTCTTTTTTCGCCATATCCTTTATTCCCTTGATCTGGTTTTATAGCCAACTTTTATACTAAAATCATCATTATTTCAGCTTTTTAATGTTTAAATTCAATTTTATAGTTTTTTATTATATACTTCTTTACTTTTATGGTCAAATACTTTATAATAATAAAAATGTTCGTTTTATGCTTAAATAAGGGTATTTTTAGGGAAATAAAAAAGTATACATATACATTTTTTGTGGTATCATATATCCTCAGATAAAAAGTAAAGAGGAGGGGTTGAATTCGTTATGAAGGCTTTAAAGTCAAAAATAGTGAATTTGAGTAAAGCGGGTGCGGGTTTTACCCTCATCGAGTTGATGATTGTGGTGATGATATTGGTCATCCTTACTTCCTTTGCCATGCCGTTGCTTTTTAAATACAGGGCACAAACCATTCAGTCGGAGGCAAGGGTACTTATGAGTGGCGTTTATACCAGTCAGATCGCCTACTATGGGGAGAACAGTATTTTCTCATCCGACCCTAATATTTTGAATTTCGACCCTGTGAGAGACACGAAATTTTACAAAGAGTGGTATATATTTACATATCCTATTGATGTTAATGACCACTTCATTGCCACTTGTTCCACAAATCTGGACACAGATGCATTTCGAGATGTCTGGGAGCTGACAGACGCAGAAAGAAACCCATTAAATCTCTTCAACGACTTAAACGACACCGGGCCATAACCATCCGTTTGAAGACCGAAGGCTCGGATGATATAAAGAAGCACCCCGGATTTTCAATATCATCTCGATCAATTCAATATCGCCTGCCTAGTATACCTAGCCTACATTTATCGGGCTACATCTATTGATATGTTGATGTTCCGATGTTCTTATTTTTTGGCCGCCGGGAAATTCAGCTAAAGATGTTCTTTTAGACTAATAGTAGTCGTTATGTAAGTTTTTTTGTTATTCCCCCCTTTAGAACCACCGATTAGTTAGACTATCTTATCTTTTATGAGTCAGTCAAAGTTCGCCGTTTATCCCGGCTCGTTTTTGACTAAAAGCGACATATCAGAAAATAGATATTTACTTGTCTTCAAGCCAAATCTTTCTCCAGGGCCTCTTCAGTTTCATGAGGCCGGAAACGCGATACACAATAAAAAGGATTACGCTCATAATAAAAATCCCAATTAAGGTCTGCCAGTAGAACGACGCATCGGTTGTCACCCACGTATTGCCTACTGCCTCAACTCCTTTGAGCGGCCAATTTATGAGTACCAAAAGAGGAAAGCAGAGGGGGAGTGCGATTGCGCTGGTGTAGACGAGGTCTTGGGCCACGGGTGTCTTGTATTCCGGGTCCATCATTCTGAGGAGGATCAGCCCCGTGTTTATCGTCCCTGTGAGCATGCCGTAGATGGCGATCGCCCTCTCGAAGGGGTAATCGACATAGGAACGCTTGGCGAACCAGAAGCTCGTAAAGATTGTTATGAGACCCACGGCCGTGCTTGTAATAATTATAGGAACAATGAATCTCCCTATCACCGCAAGGGATATTGATGCGATAGAAGCCACTACCAAAAAATCGACGGAGACGCCGGCGATGCGGCTCATTGTCCCGTCATCGATTATATGTGAAAAGCCGAGCCTCTTTATAATGATCTTGATGAGGAGGGCGAGGAGTGTTGCAAAGATGAAGAAGAAACCCTCAAACGTGTCTGCAAGGTCTTCCGCACCGGCTTTCGCCATAAAATCAACCACTCCTGACATGATAATGTACATAATGAGAAATACGAATCCAATTAGGGCGGCGTGGAAGGCGAATGACTCCACCGCCTCGGATGAAGTTGTGAGTCTTCCCGCGATAGGTTTTTCACTGTCTTTTGAGAAAAATCCGGTATAGACTTCTTTGCTCAGATGAGATTTGTCCTTAACTAAGCTTGACCATCCCCTTTTTATTCCGTAGTTGACTATTGGGACGCCAATGAAGCAGGCCCAGAAGTAGCCGAGGGCCGCAAGAGTGAGCCCGAGGTTTCCTGCGTCTGTAAAGTTTTTCTTTACCTCCCAATTGTGGGCGATTGAATAGGTTAGTCCGGGGCCCTGTCCGTATCCGAGGGGGGCCAAGGCGCCGAAAGTGGGAAAGAGTTCGGGATAGATTGTATACATTAAAAGGAGACCCAGCCCGATCCCCACGACACCCTGTACGGCATAACCGACCGAGGAGTTTAGGCCCATGGCCACCGCATCCCTCCCCTTTCCCTTACCGCCGCTCCGGAGTGCCATGGCGATAAAGGTCACCGACAAGAGGTGATAGACGTATATTCCGAGCCTTGCCTCATTAAAGGGGATGTAGATGTTAAAGGGCAGCTGTCCCATAAAGCTCTTGTTGGAGAGCATCGCCAGAAAACCTCCGATGAGGGCTATTGGGACGAGGTATTTTTGGAAAAATTTTATCTTGTTTCTTAAAAAGGCGCCAAGAAGCAAAAAACAGCATAAGATTGAAATCTCTACTATTATATCCCATCCTAATTCAGTGCTCATATTTTCCCCCAAAAAAATTTAAATATTAAAAAAACGGTCAAAATAAACCTTTCTGCTTTATAAACGACAAAGGCCGTGTGTGTCAAGGAATAAAATTTACAAATAAAGGCTCATTTTATTGTTTTTATATTGGTGGATTTTAAAAGATGGGTGGAATTTAAATTTACTTGAGATTGTACAAATGCTCGAGATTTTTTTTGTGTTTCTCGATTATTTTCTTGTAAAAAGGCGATATTTATCATAGATTTATCAAATGATAAGGTAACAATTTCGATAATTAATCTGATTTTAAATTATTTAATCCTTAAAACAACAAAGAGTTTCTCGTCCTGAGTGTTTCAGGCTATCAAAATCAAAGTATAAGAAACGAAATATATCACCTCACCCCATCCAATGCCTGCTTTAAATCGGCAATAATATCGTCGGGGTCCTCGAGGCCGATGCTCAAGCGGAAAATCCCGTCGCCCATGATATTTGTATATCTCTCCTTTTGCACATCGTCCATCACCACCATGTCGTCAAAGAAAAAGACCGTCGGGATATATATGATGAGGCTCATGTCGTGGCCGAGCGAGACGGCGTGTGTGATGAGGTTTAAGCTCTTTATGAACTCGAAGTGCTCCATCATCTCGGCCTTGAGATTGAAGTTTAGCATGGCGGACGGGGCGGTCATCTGTCTCTTCGCAATATCATACTGCGGGTGGCTCTTAAGCCCGGGATACCTCACAGATTTAACCTTCGGGTGTGATTCCAAAAAATCCGCGACTTTTGCGGCGTTCTCGCAATGCCTCTTCATCCTCAACGGGAGCGTCACGGAGCCCCTCAGGATCAGCCATGCGTTAAAGGGGCTGATGCAGGCGCCGAGATGGACGATGCCGTACTCCCTGACGTCTTTTAAAAACTCCTTTTTTCCCATAACCGCCCCGCCGAGGCTGTCGCCGTGGCCGTTTATGAATTTAGTTGCGCTGTGGATGACGACGTCGGCGCCGAGGTCGAGCGGTTTTTGGGTCACGAGTCCCGACCATGTGCTGTCGACAATCAGCTTTGCCCCGGTCTTGTGGGCGATATTCGCCGCTCCCTCGATGTCGGTTATCGATACGATAGGGTTTCCCGGCGTCTCGATATAGACCACCTTGGTGTTGGGCCTGATCGCCTTTTTTATTTCGTCGAGGTCGGTTGCGTCAACGAGGCTCACCTCGACGCCGAAGCGCGGGGCGTGAAAACCGAGGAGCTTTTGGGTCCCGGTGTAGCATGCCTCCGATGCAACGATGTGGTCGCCCGATTTTAACATCGTAAAGAGGACGGCCGAGATCGCCCCCATGCCGCTCGCCGTCACGACGCAGTCTTCGGCCCTCTCGAGGGCCGAGAGCCGCTCTTCGAGGTTTCTCGGGGTGGGGCTGTGTTCACGGGTGTAGTTGAACTTGTCGAGGTTGTCCCAAGACAGGGTCTTTAGAAGCTCCTCGACGTCGGTCGGAAGTTCGTAGGAATTTGCCATGTGGATCGGTCGCCTCACCGCCCTTGTGTCTGTGTCGATCCCCTCGCCCGCGTGAACGCACAGGGTGTCGAGCTTCCAGTCGGGATTTATCTTACCTGTCACTATTTCCTCCTATCGGTATCAAAAAAGAGATTTCCTAATATATAACAGAAATGGGGTCTCATGGCAAAAACTTTTTCCGATGCGACTTTTTTTTATGGTCATGGGGCGAAGGTGTGTTATAATTTTAGAAGTATTACGAAAAGGAGTTATCAATGAATCTCTTGCAACTTCTTGCCCTGATAATAATCGCCTCGATATGCGGATCGATAGGGATGGCGCTTGCGGGCTTCAACCGCAGGGGGTGTCTGATGTCGGTGGCCGTGGGTTTTATCGGCGCACTCTTGGGGACATGGCTCTCGAATAAGATGGGGCTCCCCGAGATATTGAACATCACGCTCGGAGGCGCCCAGTTCCCCGTGATCTGGTCGATTATCGGGGCGGTACTGTTTTCACTGCCGTTGAGTATTCTGGTGGGGAAGAGGAAATAGATATTTTCATGATTATATCGATCCTCTAATTCAGGAAAGGTCTTCTCCAAAAAGATATTACATATGATGTTCTATTTATTCTGATACTTTGATTACTTTGATGACTTTTTTTATGGTTTCAAAAACAATTGGTCGCTGGCCGAAGTTTTCTGTTTTTTTTAAGTCAATTTTTGCCAGCGGTGTGATGGCTCTGTTTTTATATTT